>NZ_JBEZKW010000043.1:0-71332 GCF_040651795.1 Streptomyces sp. NPDC048361 | reverse complement strand
GGCTCGTACGCACCGTACGAGCCGGGCCGGCCCCTTTTGCATGACATGGGCCTAGGAGGCGAGCGGGCCGCCGTTGACGGTGACGGTGAGGCCGGGGCGGCGCAGCAGGGCCGCCGGGTTCCAGGAGCCCGCCTGCACGGTGCCGACCGCCAGGTCCACCGTGGTCAGGGCGGGGAACACCGCGAGGACGGCGCCGAGGTCGCCGTCGGAGTTGGCGAGCCACAGGTCGAGGTGGCGTACGCCGGGCAGCGGCGCGACCCCGGCGAGGGCGGCCACCGAGCTCAGCGCCACCCCGAGCCGGCCGATGCCGGGCCGCCCGCGCACATGGGCGAGCAGGCGCCGGGTGGTGGCCGACGACGACGGCGCCAATTCCAGATGGTTCAAGGCGGGCCAGCGGCTCAGCGCGTCGAACCCGGCGACCTGGTCGGCCTCCAGATGCAGCGTGGTGACGCCGGGCAGCACGGGCAGCTGCGCGAGGTGGAGATCGGTGCTGCTCCCGAAGAGCAGGGTGCGCAGCGCGGCCGCCGAGCCGAGCGGCGTCAGGTCGACCTCCTGGGCGGCCACGTCGAGCAGCCCGAGTGAGACGAGCCGCGGCAGCCGGCCGAGCTGGGAGAGATCGCGCAGTCCCGAGCCCCGCAGCACCTCCAGATCTTCGAGCCACTCGGCGCTGTCCCGCAGGAACGCCAGGTCGGACAGGCGCTCGGTGCTGTTGAGCCGCAGCGCCGTCACCGTGCGGCCCCGCAGCGCGGCATGGAGCTCGGCCGCCGTGAGGTCCGGCGGGACGGTGATCCACAGCCGGCGGGCGCCGGGCACCCGCGGGAGCTGCGCCAGCTGCCACCGGGTCTCCACGTGCAGCTGAGCCGCTCCCAGATCGAGGCGGGCCAGCACCTCACGGGCGTACCGCTCGGCGGGATAGCGCGACCACTCGGTGGTGAACAGGCCGTCCGTGCCCGGGTGGGCCGCCGCCCACGCCCCGGCGTGCCCGATGGCCTCCGCACCGCCGACCCGGTTGATCAGCGCGACCACGACGCCGAGCTTCTCGCGGGGCGTGTCCGCCGGAGCGGGCAGGTACGTGAGCACCGACGGGCCGAGGCGCGCCAGGAGCGTGACGGTCTCCAGGTCGCGCGGCGGCAGCAGCGCCCTGATGTGTGCGCCGACCCGGCGGTGGGTGGCCTCGTCGAAGTAGGCGGTGTCCTGCGCACAGCGCGCCGCGAGCACCTCGATCTTCGCCCGGTCCTGGTGGCCGCGCTGCCGGGCCGCCGCGTCGAGCAGGCCGTTGACGAGGGCGGCCCGGTCGCGGCGGCCGCAGTGCCCGGCGGCGAGCAGGATCACGTCCTGCCACTGCTGCTCCTGCGAGGCGTGCCGCAGGAGTTCGCCGAGGTGCCCGTCGTCGACGAACTCCTTCGCGGCGAGGAAGTCCTGGAAGGTGCGGTGGGTGAACTGGAAGACGTTGTCGGCGCGTTCCTGGAGCAGCCCGCTGCGGTTGAGCAGATGGCGCAGGACGTCGTCGGCGCTGCCCTGCGCGCGGACGTTCTCCATGCCGCCCAGGGCCCGCTCCAGACGGCGCAGCGCCTGTTCGCGGGTGAACTCCGACTGCCCTTCGCGCACCAGCCACACCGCGATCCGCTGGAGCAGCTCGGTGCACTCCTCGGCGCCGATCTCGATGCCCTCGGGCGCCTCGACCTTGCGCTGCTGGTCCCGGTTGCCGAGCAGCATCCGTAACGCCGCCTCGTACAGCCGCCAGCGGGTGTCGGGCAGGAAGCCCTGGCGCAGCCGGTGCAGGGCGCAGATGACCGCGCACAGGAGCGGGGTGCGGGCCAGGCCCCTGAGGTTGCTGTTCTGTTTGAACTGCTCGGACAGGTCGCGCTCCAGCTCGTCCAGGTCCTCGTGCGGGCCGCTGTCGAGGCGGGCCGCGCGGTGCCAGGCGGCGATGAACGCGGTGATGTCCTCGTCGTTCATCGGGAGCAGCCTGAGCTCCTCGAAGCCGGCGTACTTCAGCCAGTCCGGCTCGACGGCCATCGGGCGCACCGTCACCACGCAGCGGGTCCGCGGATAGCGGTCGAGGAGGGCGGCGAGCCAGCGGTGTGCCTCCTCGCGGTCCTCCTGCGGCACCTCGTCCAGGCCGTCGACCAGGAGCAGCGCCTGCCCGGTCTTCAGGACGCGCCCGGCCCAGCCGTCGGGCGCCGCGTCCACCACGAGCCGTGCCGCGGTGGGGAGTTGGGCGGGCAGCGGGAAGGTGGCGCCCTGGGCGCGCAGGCTGCGCAGCGGCACCACGAACGGGACGAGCGCGTTGAGGTCGGCGAGCCCCGGGCCGAGCCGCCCGGCCGCCGCGTGCGCCGCGAGCCACCACACCAGGGTCGTCTTGCCGGCGCCGGCCTCGCCGCGGATGAGTACCCGGGGCCGGGAGGCGAGCAGGGCGTCGATGCGCTGCGGCGCGCTGTCCATCAGGGACCGGCCGGCCTGCGGCGGCTCGGTGGCCTTGGGTCTCGCCTCCAGGCTGAGGTAGGCGGTGTCCAGGTCCCACTCGGAGTCCCGCTTGTTCAGCTCGTCCAGGCCGAAGATCTTCGTCTTGCGGTACGCGGCGCCGACGGCCTCCGCGTACTCGTGCTCGTAGCGCTGGTCCTCCGGGGGTACGCCGGTGACCAGTTCGAGGCCGGTGACGGCGGCGAGCGTCGCGAACGCGGCGCGGAAGCCCTCCACGGCGAAGACGGAACGCAGCGGTACGCACACCACCCTGCGGTGGCCCCGGCCCCGCGGGATCTCCTTGACCAGGCCGAGCAGGGTCGCCCCCGCGAACAGCGGCGCGCCCGACAGGCCGGCGAGCGGAGAACTGCCGTCGGCGCGCTCGGCCGCCGGCGGCCGGTGCAGCTCACACACCAGGTCGTCGCGCAGGCTGCCCGCGACCGGCAGGACCGTGCCGACGAACTGGTCGTAGTCCAGATGGTGGTCGGCGCCGTAGCGCTGGATGTCGGGGAAGCCGATGATCTCGCAGCCCGGCAGCGACTGCGCGGTGTCGACGGAGCCGAGCCGCAGCATCCCGGGCAGCAGCTCCTCGTCGCTGTAGAGCAGCGCCGCGTCCAACGCCGGGTCCTGCCACAGGACTTGGGCGCCGACCTCGCCGATGGCGGGGTGGGCGAGCCGGGTGGGCGGGGTGCCGGTCAGATTGTGCGCGCAGGTCAGGACCAGCCACGGCGCCACCACGACCCCGCTGCCCTGGCGTCCGCCGGACAGGACGGCCACGACCCGGTCGGCGGTCGTGGGCAGCCCCGTGCTCACCGCGCTCACCTCACCGCGGCCCGGCGCCGAAGCGCCCGCCGGGCCGGTCGTTGCCGACCTTCCAGGCGGAGCCGTCGGAGGCGGTGTGCGGTGTGAGCGTGAACGACACCTTGTGGGTGCGCCCGGTGACCCGCGCGGCGTCCGCACCCGCGTCCACCACCCAGGCCCGCACCTTCGCGCCGCCCTTGACCTCCTTGCGGAGTTCGAGCGTGAACTCCATGTGAATGTCGCCGAGTTCGAAGGCCAGCGGCTGCCCGGTGGCCCGCGCGGCGGCCTCGGTGAGCTGATCCCGCACGGACTCGATGGCGTCGGCCAGCTCGATCCCGTCGAACCCGCCGCCCCCGTCGAACACCGTACTGTCGTCGGTCATGGTGCGCCCCCTCGCCTCGCCTCAAGTGTCGCGCAGTGAGCGGTAGTTGGGACAGGGGCGGGACGCGGGCGCGGCGCTCTACTCCGGGGCGCTCCACTCCGGGACGTTCACCTGGACGCGGGCCGGCAGCGCCTCGACCCCGTGCAGGGCACCGAGCCGGTGCATCAGATGGATCTGGCGCAGATCCCGGGCTTCGGCCAGCGGGGTGAGGTCGACGTCCGACAGCGTGGAGCGGATCACGAGCGTCTGCATGGCGGGGAAGAGCCGGGGAAGCCGGTCCACCGCGGCCTGGTCCATCGCGCCGGGCAGCGTGATCAGGAGGGGCGTCGCGAGCCGGACCGGCGGCGCCTGGCCGATCAGGCGGCCGGAGACGGACAGCGACAACAGGCCCGGCAGCCGCGCGAGAGCGGCCCAGTCGGCCTCCGTCTCGGGACCGCAGTTCGGGCCGAGGGTGAGGGAGAGCAGCGTCGTGAACCGGTCGATGCCGCCGAGTCCGCCGTCCGGCTCGCTGCCCCAGGACAGGGTGAGTTCCCGCAGCGGCGCCTCGGCGGGGAGGTCGGACATGCTCCATGCTCCGGTCCCGCCGGCGAGGACGAGCTCCGCCAGGCCGTTCAGGGAGGCGAGCGGTGCCGGGCCGGGAGCTCCCGCGAGGTCGAGGGTCAGGGTGCGCAGCGGCAGTGCCGTCAGCGGGCTCAGGTCGCCCACCCTCGGGCATCCGGTGACGGTCAGGTCGGTCAGCGCGCCCTGCCCGGAGAGGAATGAGAGGTCCCGCAGCGCCTCGTTGTCCCGGATGCGCAGGCCCTCCAGCGCGGCCCCCCGCAGGTACTCCCGCAGCGCGGCCACCGGCAGGTTGCCCCGTACTTCCAGGCGCGGCCGGGGCCCCAGCGTCCGCAGCGCCTCCAGCTGCTCCTCGGTCGTCGCGCAGAAGTACAGGTCGGTCGGGTCGAGACGGGCGATGACCTCGTCGGCGTACTGCCGTGTGTCGAACTGACCCCAGGACCAGGCGAGTTGGGCTCGCACCGAGATGCTGGAGTGGCGGGCGAAGCGGGCCAGGAACGGGAGCGCGCGTTCCGAGCCGGTGTACGCGGCCGCGGTTACGACATGCAGGGCGGTGGCCGGTGCCAGGCCGTCCGGGCCGGGCAGCAGGTCCAGGATGAGCGGGCCGGCCTTGGCCAGGGTTTGCGCGGCGCGGGGGCTGACGGGCGGGATCAGGCCCGTGGTGCGTCGCTCGACCTCCGCCCGCACCGCCGGGTCGAGCTCCGCCGCGTGTTCCAGGCAGGTCGCGGCCAGCATGTGCACCCGCATGCGGACCGAGGGCGACTCGTGGCCGTCCCCGAAGGTGAGCAACTCCTCGAAGAGTTCCCGGCGTTCACGGGGCCGGGCGTGTGCGACGGCCATGCGGACGACGTCCTCCCACTGGTCGTCGGAGGCGTGCCCCACCAGCTCGCCCCATGCCCCCTCCTCGACGGCGGCCCGCGCGCCGAGGAAATCCTGGAAGGTGCGGTGGACGAATTCGACGGCGCCGGGGCCCGGCTCGCGGAGCAGCCCGCTGCGGTGCAGGAAGTGGGTGTAGACGGCCGCCGCGTCGCCGATGCGGGCGATCTCGGGGATCGCGGGGAGCAGCTCGCCGATGATCTGCTCGGCGCGCGAACGGTCCATCTCGGTACGGCCGTTACGGATCAGCCAGTACGCGATCCGCTGGAGGAGCTGGAGCTGCGGCTCCTCCCGCAGCTCGGGCAGGCCGTCCATGCTGCGCTCGCGGTCCCGGCGCGTGAGGAGCATGGTGAGGGCGGCGTCGTACAGATCCTTGCGGCCGTACGGCAGGAAGCCGCGCCGGTCGCGGTGGAGGGCGCAGATCAGGCCGCACATCAGCGGGTTGGTGGCCAGCCGGCCCAGGTCCGGCTTGGTGCGTACGGAGTCGAGGAGCTGGGCCTCGTACGCGGCGAGGACCGCGTCGTCGTCGGTGCCGGCGCGGCCGGCCGTGTGCCAGCGGCGGACGAACGCGGCCACGCCCGACGGGCTCATCGTGGACAGGGTCAGCTCCGCGAAGTCCTCGGCGCCGAGCCAGTCCTCGCGCACGGCCGAGGGGCGGGAGGTGACGAGCCAGCGGTTGCCGGGGAAGGCGCCGATGAGGTCACCGAGCCAGGTCCGGGTGCGGGCGCGTTCGGCGTCGGGGATCTCGTCGATTCCGTCGACCAGGACCAGGCCGCGGCCCGCCCCGAGCACCCGGGACTCCCAGCCGGACGGCTGCTCCCCGGCCAGCGGGGAGCCGACGGCGCCGAGGAAGTCCTTGGGTGCCGGCAGCCGCTCGCCGTGCCGGGTCAGGGTGCGCAGGGGCAGCACGAAGGGGATGCGGTCGCGCAGATACGTCATGCGGCCGGCCGCGTCGCCGTCGGCATCCGTCCCGATGCTCGTTTCGTGGCCGGCTTGGCGGGCCGCGCTGACGGCGAGCCACTGCACCAGGGTCGTCTTGCCGGAGCCGGCCTCGCCGCGCAGAAGGACGCGCTCGCGGTCGGCCAGGGCCTGGTCGGCGGGGACCGGCAGGCAGAGGACCGGCGGCTCGGACGGCTGCTCGGGGAAGCGGTCGATGCGGCCGACGAGCAGGCCCGGATGCTGTTCGTAGCGGGTGGCGGAGGTACGCAGCTGCTCGACGAGCCCGGCGCGCGGGCCCGCGGTGGTCGCCTCCAGGCTCAGATACGCGGCGTCCAGCGGCCAGGTGCCGGGGGAGTTGGCGAGATCGAGGCCGTAGATCGTCAATGTGCCGTGCTTGCGGGCGACATGATCGAGATAGCGGCGCTCGAAGGCGGCGTCACGGCCGTCCGGCCGGGGTGTCCGCGCCATCAACTCATCTACTTTCGCGTCCAGTTGGGCCTGGCGGCGGCTCTGCTGGACGACGGTGGCGGGGACGAAGGTGGTGCGCTGGGTGAAGAAGTGCAGGACATGCAGGCAGGTGGCGGTCAGGAGGCGGTCGTAGAAGTAGGTGGCGTCCGCGGAGAGATGCCGCTCGGGGTGACCGCCGGCCCGGCGCAGTGCGCGGGCGAGCGCTTCGTGGCCGAGCGCGACCGCCTCGACGTCACTGAGGCTCAGCTCGCCGAGGGCGTACAGGGTGGTGGTGAGGGCGTCGACGACGGACTGCTCCTCGTCGCGCGGCACGGCACGCTCGTGGGTGCGTAAGCCCTCCTTGACCAGGGCGGCCGCGAGTCTGCGCAGGTCGGGCTCGGTCAGCGTGCGTTTCTCGCCGCGGAAGGAGACGTACGAGGAGAGGCGTACGGGGCGGTCGACCAGGCCTGCACCCGGCCCCTCGGACAGGAAGAGCTTCTTCACCAGCGGGCCGGCGACGCTCGTCGCGAGCTTGATGCCTATCTGCGCGGGATCCACGACGCGTCAGCCTAGCGAGGGCCGGGGGACCTTGGTCCCGAAACGGAAGGCCGGGGGTCCGGGCCGCGGTGACAAGCCGCACAGCCGATTCGGGGCCTACTAGCCGGGTTAGGAGGCGGCGCGCGGGGAGGCGGGGAAGCGGGGTGCGGAGGCGCCCGGTATTCCCCGTCTGATCGTTACGGCTTTCGTTAGTAGATGGGCGTTTTGAGTGGAGATGGGGGTTCGGGTTACCAAGGTGAGGCCGACCCGGTGTGCCGCTGTGTGCGCCGGGACCGCGCTTGCCGCAAGGGCCCGCTCGTGACCCCCGCCCGGCGGCGCTCCCCGTCCCCGTCAGGAAGAGCTCCCGCATGCTCCGGCGCACCCCGTTCCGCTCCGTCCGCCCGTCCCTGTTCCCGCTGCGCACCGCGTCGGTCGCCGCCGTCGCCACCGCGATGGGGGCCGCCACGCTCCTCGGCAGCGGTGTCGCCGCAGCCGACGAGGCCAAGGCCGCCACGCTCGGACCGGTCGCCGCCCCCACGAACGCGGTCGCGGGCCAGGCCAAGGCGCAGGCCAAGGCCGCCGCCGCGGCGAAGCAGGCCGCCGCCAAGGCTGCCTCCTGGGTGCACCCGGTGCAGCGCTACACGCTGAGCGCCTCCTTCGGCCTGGGCGGCTCGATGTGGTCGCACAAGCACTCCGGGCAGGACTTCGCGGTGCCCACCGGCACCCCCGTCTCGGCCGCGCACGCCGGTACCGTCGTGAAGGCCGGCCCGGTGGGCGGCGGTGACGGACCCGCGTACGGCAACGCCGTCGTGATCCGGCACGCCGACAACACGTACTCGCAGTACGCCCACCTGTCGAAGATCAACGTACGCATCGGTCAGAGCGTGGCCACCGGCGAGCGGATCGCGCTGTCCGGCAGCACCGGCAACTCCAGCGGCCCGCACCTGCACTTCGAGATCCGTACGACGCCGAACTACGGCTCGGCGGTCAACCCGGTCGCCTTCCTGAAGAAGGTCGGCGTCACCGTCTGACCCGGCGGGTCACTCCGCCGGGGCCCAACGCGCTTACGTGGTCGGCGCCAACGCGCTTACGTGGTCGGCGCGTTGTGGTGGGCCTGGGTGACCAGGTCGCTGGCGACTTCGAGGACGCTGACGCGCTTCTCCTCGGGGTCGCCCTCCATGTCCTTGAGGACGAACATCCCGGCGTGCATCGAGAACAGCGCCGTGAAGCACCGGATCCGGTCGGCCATCGAGGCGTCCGGATCCTTCAGCAGGTCGACCATCGCGTGCATCCGCTCCTTGAACATCTCGCCGATGCTCAGCTCGCGCATGGTGGCCTGGTTCTCCTGCATGAAGCGGAACAGCGGCTCGGCTCCGAAGAGGGCCTCGCTGTAACGGCGCAGGATCTCCAGTTTGACGTCGAGGGTGCCCGGCTGGGTCCGGCCCCACTCGATCACCTCGTCCATGGGCCTGGTGAGGTCCTGGAAGAGGCTGATGATGATGTCTTCCTTGGTCTTGAAGTGGTAGTAGAGCGCCGCCTTCGTCACATCCAGCCGCTCGGCGATCTCGCGCAGCGAGGTCTTCTCGTACCCCTGCTCACCGAAGAGCTCCAGGGCAACGTCCTGGATCCGCTGGCGGGTGTTTCCTCTGGCCATGCCGCTCTCCCGAATGCGTACGGCCGCCGTCCCCCGGCGGCCGTGCCGTGAGCCACTTACTTACTTGACGCCCGGCTAGTTACGGTCTACCTTCCCCAGTGTAGTGGTAACTAGCCGGGCGGCAAGTAAGTGCCTCACCCGGTGGACGGCAGGTTTCAGGGAGTTGGGGACGATGGCGACGGGGATATCAAAAGACCAGGCTGCGGAGCCGGGGGTGAAGGACGGGCCACAGCCGCGCAGCGTACGGGTCGTGCTGCTCGCGCTCATGATCGCGATGCTGCTCGCCATGCTCGACAACATGATCGTGAACACGGCGATGCCGACGATCGTGGGCGAACTCGGCGGCCTGGAGCACCTGTCCTGGGTCGTGACCGCCTACACCCTGGCCACCGCCGCCTCCACCCCGATCTGGGGCAAGCTCGGCGACATGTACGGGCGCAAGGGTGCCTTCCTCACCTCCATCGTGATCTTCCTGGCCGGCTCGGCGCTCAGCGGCATGGCCCAGGACATGAGCCAGCTCATCGGCTTCCGCGCGATCCAGGGTCTCGGCGCCGGTGGCCTCATGGTCGGCGTCATGGCGATCATCGGTGACCTCATCCCGCCCCGCGACCGCGGCAAGTACCAGGGCATGATGGCCGGTGTCATGGCGCTCGCCATGATCGGCGGCCCGCTGGTCGGCGGCGCCATCACCGACCACCTCGGCTGGCGCTGGACTTTCTACATCAACATCCCGCTCGGCGCGGTCGCGCTCGCCATGGTCACCGCCGTTCTGCACCTGCCCAAGAAGCGGGCCCGCGGCCGGATCGACTACCTCGGCACCATCCTGCTGACCGTCGGCATCACCTCGATCGTCCTCGTCACGACCTGGGGCGGCCAGCAGTACGCCTGGGGCTCGGCGATCATCATGGAGCTCATCGCGCTCGGTGTCGCCTCGATCATCGGCTTCCTCTTCGTCGAGACGAGGGCCGCCGAGCCGATCCTGCCGCTGCACATCTTCCGCAACCGCAACTTCTCGCTCATGTCCGGGATCGGCTTCCTCACCGGCTTCGTGATGTTCGGCGCGATGCTCTTCCTGCCGCTGTACCAGCAGTCCGTGCAGGGCGCCTCCGCCACCAACTCCGGCCTGCTGCTCCTGCCGATGCTGCTCTCGATGATGGCCGTCTCGCTGGTCGCGGGCCGCGTCACGACCAGCAGCGGCAAGTACAAGATCTTCCCGATACTGGGCGGCGCGCTCGTCGTGATCGGCCTGTTCCTCCTCTCCACGATGGACACCACCACGACCCGGTTCATGTCCGGCGTCTACATGGCGGTGCTCGGCGCGGGCATGGGCTTCCTGATGCAGATCACGATGCTGGTCGCGCAGAACAGCGTCGAGATGAAGGACATGGGCGTCGCCTCGTCCTCCACGACCCTCTTCCGTACGCTCGGCTCGTCCTTCGGCGTTTCGATCATGGGCGCGATCTTCACCACCCGGGTCGGCGACGAGATGAAGCACCGGCTCGGCTCGGCCGCGTCCTCCGGTGCGGGCAACCTCGCCTCGGCGCAGCTGGACCACGCGAGCCTGCTGAAGCTGCCGGCGCCGGTGCGGGAGGCGTACCAGTACGCCGTCTCCTCCGGTACGCACGGAACGTTCCTGGTCGGTTCGATCATCGCGGTGGCCATGTTCGTGGCGGCCTTCTTCGTCAAGGAGGTCCCGCTCCGCGGGTCGGCTCCGGCGCCGGGCAAGGACGTGGCGCCGGAGGACGCGGTGCCGCTGTCCGAGCCGGCGCTTTAGCTCCGCACGGCTGGCTGTAGTTGGGGTAGCTGGGCCGAGCCGGCTGGGCCGAGCCGGCTGCGGCTTGGCTGGCCCGGCCGGCTGGTTGTGGCCGTTTAGCTGTGGCCGGCTGTAGCTGTAGCTCGCCTGTCTGTAGCTGTTGCTGGATCCTTGCCGCCTCCCCGATGTTGTTCGCGTTGTGCGGACGGGTTGGGGAGGCGGCTTTTTTTGCCCCACCCCGCCCCTTCCCGTAACCCTCCGGGGGAGATGGGCGGGTGCGGGCCGGTGGTCGCTTCTCGCGCAGTTCCCCGCGCCCCTTGACTACTCGACGCCGCCCGGCGCGGACATCCTCAGCCCGCTGGACTGCTCGACGCCGCGCCGCATGGGCAGCCTCAGCCCGTCCGGCTGCTCGACGCCGCCCGGCGAGGACATCCTCAGCCCGCTGGACTGCTCGACGCCGCGCCGCGTGGGCAGCCTCAGCCCGTCCGGCTGCTCGACGCCGCCCGGCGAGGACATGATCAGCCCGTCCGGCTTTTGAGGACGAGCGCCCTTCAGGCGCGAACGGGGTCTGGGGCGGAGCCCCAGGGAGCTGCCACCCTCAAGTAGCCGCACGGGCGGGAGGTGGGCAAGCGCCCTCGGGGTCTGGGGCGGAGCCCCGGGGAGCCGCACCCTCAAGTAGCCGCACGGGCCGCCCCCGAGGGACTCCACCGTGAGCAACGCCACACGGTTTGGCGACTCGCCCGAATGAACCGCATTCTTGGACCTTTCGTCTTCCTAGCCGATCAGGTCGCGCTCGCCTCTGATCGAGCACCCAGGCCGGCCCCGCCGAAGAACGTGCTCCCCGCACCGACCGGCCCCGGCCGCCCGCACACCGAAAGACCACACCCATGAAGTCCAGGCTGCCGCTGCGCTCCGCGCTGCTCTCACGCCGCGGCGCCGTAGCCGGCTCCGCACTCGTCGCCGTGCTCATCTCGGGCGGCGCGTTCGCCGAACTCGCGATGTCGGACAGCGAGGGCTCCGGCATGTCCGGCGGCGCCCAGGCCGCGAACGCCCGGGCCGCGGACGGCCAAGCCATCGCGGCCCCGCCCCCCGTGCGCCCCACCGGCGGTTCGGTCATGCAGATCATGGCCCACCCGGACGACGACCTGTTCTTCATGAACCCCGACACCGGCCAGTCGCTCCGCTCGGGCCGCCCCGTGACATCGGTGTACGTCACCTCGGGCGAGGCGGACGGAGTCAACGCGCCGTCGGCCAAGAAGGGCACCCGCAGGCCCAAGGCCGACCGGGCCGCGTACTCCGAAGCACGCCAGAACGGCATACGCGGGGCCTACGCGCAGATGGCGACCGGCGACCGCGCCGCCTCATGGACCCGCAGCTCCATACCCACCGCGGGCGGCGGCACCGCGGAGCTCGACACGCTCGACGCCCGCCCCGCCATCCATCTCGTGTGGATGCAGCTGCGCGAGTCCGAGACGATCCTCGGCGACCAGCCGCACAGCCTGCGCGGGCTGTGGAACGGCAAGACCCCCGTGCTCACCTCGCAGCTCGCGTCGGGCAGCCCCACGCGCCCCTTCACGTACACCAAGGACCAGCTCGTCAAGGCGCTGGCCGGTCTGATGACGCGGTTCCACCCGACGCACGTGCGCACGATGGACCCGACGCCGAGCCTGGACGGCGAGCCGGGGAAGATCATCGACCACCAGGACCACATCTTCAGCGCGCGCTTCGCCCAGGCCGCGCTCCAGGAGTACGGCCGGTCCGCCAACCACCCGGACTTCACCGTCCAGAGCTACTTCGGGTACAACACCAGCCACCTGCCGCACACCCTCACCAAGGCGGCCGCCGACGCCAAGGCCGGCATCGTGGAGACGTACGCCTGGACGGATGCGGACGACAACTACTGTGCCAGTGCGGCCGGTTGCGGCGACCGCAAGGTCGCTCCGAACCCGCACGGCAACAACTGGGCCGAGTCAATCCGCTACAGCCGCACCAACTCCACGTCCTGGCTCCAGGCCGGCCAGGACGGGAACCTGTGGGCGTTCGGCGTGCTCGACCAGCGGCTCGCCGTCTGGCACAAGGCGCCCGGCGCGAACGGCGCCTGGGGCGAGCCCGAGCTGCTGCCCGGTGACGGCATGGACCCGGGGGTGAGCGCGACGCGCCTGCCCGACGGCCGGCTCGCGGTGTTCGGCACGCGTACGCTCTTCGGCGCCGAGCTGGACGACTACCACCGTGAGGTCGTGGCCACCGTGCAGCGGACGGACGGCACCTTCGCTCCTTTGACCTCCCTCGGCGCGCCCGACGCGAGCGGCAGCAACGGCATCTTCGACATGTCCACGCCCACCGCGGCGGTCGACGGCACCGGGAAGCTCACTGTGTTCCTGCGCGGCGGCGACCGTCGGCTGCACTCCCTGACCCGTACCGAGGACGGCGGCTGGACCCCGTGGACCGCGCTGGGCGGCGCCTTCCTGGTCGGCGATCCGGTGGCGGCCACCGACGGCGCGGGCCGCGTCCACGTCTTCTCCAGCACCCCGAAGTCCCTGTCGACGTGGGTGCAGCCGGCCCCGGGCTCCCCGGTGCCCGCGCGCGCCGTCGGCACCACACTCCCGCCCAACACGACAGGCCTCTCCGCCCGCGCGGACGGTACGGGGGTGCGGGTGTACTACCGCGCCGCGGACTCCGGTGACGTACGCGGCGTGCTGTTCACCGGCGCGACGCCCTCCACCCCCACCGACCTCGGCGGCACCGCCGGCTACGGCATGGTCGGCGCCGCGGGGCCGCTCGTGGCGGGCCGCACCGCATCGGGCGCCCTCGCCACGCTTGAGCCGGGCACCGAAGGACGGCACGGGAAGCCGGACGGGAACGTCCTGTTCACCGGCGCCCCCTCGGCCGTCCAGGACGGCGCCGGCGCGGTGGCGGCCGCGATCGGCCTCGACGGGCGGCTGTACTGGACGAAGACCCAGGGCCCGGACGGCCCGGCCACCCCATGGAAGCCCACGACAAACTGACCACCGGCCCGGCCACTCCGTAGAAGCCCACGACGAACTGACCACCGGCCCGGCCACCCCATGGAAGCCCACGACGAACTAACCACCGGCCCGGCGCACCCGCTCCTCGGCTTACGGCTCCGCAGCCGGCCCCCAAGGCCCCTCTCGGCGCACACAACCTCAGCGCACGAGGCTCTTCTCGCACTCGGCCGCGGCCGCGGCCGTCGGCACGGTGACGGGCGCGGGCGTCGGCGTCCTCGGCAGGAGCCACTTCGGGAAGCGTGGCTCCACCAGGGGCCGGACCACCGCGCGTACGGGCTTCGTGGACAGCAGCACCACCACCGCCACCACCAGCGCGCTGAGCATCAGCTGCCCCGCGGTCCCCGCCGCCCGCACGGTCCGGAAGAAGCCGTAGTGCTCGGCGATCCGGACCAGGAGCCCGTGCAGGAGATACGGGTAGAGGGTGACCGCGCCGAACCCCGTGATCCAGGTCCTGCGCCCCGGCACCAGCGCGAGGAACGCGGCCACCAGGAGCGCGGTCACCGCGAACAGCGCCACCTTCAGCAGCAGATACCGCACGAGCGACACCTGGAGGACGGCGGTGTCGGCGTCCGACGAGAGCCATTCGTCGCTCGGGTTGGGCGAGAGCCAGTAGGCGAGGGCGAAGGCGCCGGCGAAGACGGGCAGCGCGATCACGCGGACCGCGCGGGTGCGCAGCCGGGCGAAGTGTTCGGGGCGCAGCCGGAGCCCGAGGACGAACCACGGCAGGAACATCAGCACCCGGCAGAGCGCCAGCTCCCCGCTGACCGCGGTCGTGCCCGCGGCGAGCGAGACCACGACGGCGATGGGCAGCGCGTGGCGCACGGCGTGCCAGATCGGCGTGGTGATCCGCCAGACGAACAGGGCGATGAGGAACCAGCACAGATAGGTCGGCGAGGTGGGCGTGATGGCGAGTTCCGTGCCGCGCACCCAGTGGTAGACGAGGCTGTAGATCGTCTCGAAGATCAGATACGGGAGCAGCACCCCGCCGAGCAGCCGGCGGATCTGGTCGGGCCGGGCGGTGAAGCTGCGGGAGAAGTAGCCGGAGAGCAGGATGAAGGCCGGCATGTGGAAGCAGTAGACGAGGTTGTGCAGGGCTCTGAGGCCCGGTGTGTCCGGGGTGATGACCGCCTCCCAGCTGTGGCCGAGCGCGACCAGGACGATCAGCAGGAACTTGGCGTTGTCGAAGAACGGGCTGCGGTCGGGGGTTCGGGGGCTGCCAGGACCGGGGTGGGAGGTGGAGCTGGTCATTCACCCCACCGTAGGGGGCCCGGTGTGTTTGTCGGGGAAGCCGCCACCGGGTGCACCGGACGTTCCCCGGGTCTTCACTCGCCTTCCCCTTCCGAGTTGACATGCACACCCCTAACCTCTGGGTGCGCCCGCAGCCAAGGCGTCCCCCGCCCCCAGGGCCGCGCCCCGACCGGCGCCCGCCCGCCCCCCTCACCCCGGAGGTAGCCGTGTCCGGCGACCCCGCTCCGCGCCGCACCCGTACCGCTTTCCTCAGCGCCCTCGGCCTCGCGGCCGCGTCCGCAGGGCTGTGGGCCGGCCTCGGCTCCGCGTCCTTCGCGCAGGCCGCGGCCAGCGTCCCCACCCCCGACCACGTGGTGGTCGTCGTCTTCGAGAACCACGCCTACAACCAGGTCATCGGCAGCTCCAGCGCCCCGTACATCAACTCGCTGAAGTCCGGCGGCGCCAACCTCACGGTCTCGTACGCCGAGACGCACCCGAGCCAGCCGAACTACTACGCCATGTTCTCCGGCTCCACGCAGGGCATCACCGACGACAGCTGTGTGACGCCGGGCTTCTCCTCCGCGCCCAACCTCGCCTCCGAGGTGATCGCGGCCGGCAAGACCTGGGCGAGCTACAACGAGACGCTGCCCAGCCAGGGTTCGACCACCTGCTCCAGCGGCAAGTACGCGCAGAAGCACAACCCGTGGTTCGGCTTCTCGAACGTGCCGACCTCGTCGGCGTACACCTTCGCCCAGTTCCCCACCGACTACACCAAGCTGCCCCAGGTCTCCTTCGTCACGCCGAACCTGTGCAGCGACATGCACGACTGCTCGGTGTCCAGCGGCGACACCTGGCTGAAGAACAACCTCGGCGCGTACGCGACCTGGGCCAAGACCCACAAGAGCCTGCTCGTCGTCACCTTCGACGAGGACAACCGGCTCGCCGGCAACAAGATCCCCACCGTGTTCTACGGCCAGCAGGTGACGCCGGGGTCCTCGTCCTCGACGACGTACAACCACTACAACCTGCTGCGCACCATCGAGGACATGTACGGCACCTCGCACGCGGGCCAGGCCGCCAACTCCTCCGACATCACGGGGATTTGGGCCGGCTGACGTGTACGTAGCGGACAGTCGCGGCACCCCCGCCGCACCTGCCGACGCCGCCCGGGCCGGTTCCGGGCGGCGTTCGGCCGTCGCCTCCACCGTGCTGGTGCTCGGCACGGTCAGCCTCATCACGGACGTCTCGTCGGAGATGGTCACCGCCGTGCTCCCGCTGTACCTGGTCACCGGCCTCGGGCTCTCCCCGCTCGGCTTCGGCCTGCTCGACGGGGTCTACAACGGCTTCAGCGCCCTCGTCCGTCTGCTCGGCGGCCATCTCGCCGACCGCGGCGGACGCCACAAGACGGTCGCGGCGCTCGGCTACGGCCTCTCGGCCCTGTGCAAGCCCCTGCTCCTGCTGGCCACGTCGCTGCCCGTGATCGGCGCGGTGCTCGCCGCCGACCGCACCGGCAAGGGGCTGCGCACCGCGCCACGCGACGCCCTGATCTCGCTGGCCTCCGCGCCCGAGGCGCGCGGCCGGGCCTTCGGCGTGCACCGCGCGATGGACACCGCGGGCGCCATGCTCGGCCCGCTCATGGCATTCCTGATTCTGCGTCAGGCGGCCGACGGCTACGACGCCGTGTTCACGGTGAGCTTCTGCGTGGCCGCCGTCGGCGTGCTCGTCCTGCTCCTCTTCGTGCCCTCGCGTCCACCCGCCGCCACCCTCCCCGCCGGCGCGCCCCGGCCCACCCTCGCCGGAGCACTGGCACTCCTACGCGTCCGCCCCATACGCCAACTCGCCCTCGCCGCTCTGCTGTTGGGCCTGGCGACGGTGAGCGACTCGTTCGTCTACCTCCTGCTCCAGCACCGCCTCGGCGTACCCGACCGCTGGTTCGCCCTGCTGCCGCTCGGCACCGCCGCCGCCTTCCTGCTGCTCGCCATGCCGCTCGGGCGGCTCGCCGACCGGGTGGGCCGGTGGCAGGTGTTCCTCGGCGGCCACGCGGCCCTGCTCCTCGTGTACGTCCTGCTCCTGACCGGCTGGCAGAGCCCCGCCCTGCCCTTCCTCACGCTGGCCCTGCACGGCGGGTTCTACGCGGCTACCGACGGCGTCCTGATGGCGGCGGCCGCGGGCTCGGTCCCGGCCGAACTCCGCTCATCCGGGCTCGCGTTGATCCAGACGGGCCAGGCCCTGGCCCGCTTCGCCTGCTCCATCGCCTTCGGCGCGGCCTGGACGGCGTGGGGCGACCGGACCGCCGTCGGCACGGCGGCGGCCGCCCTGACCGCGTGCGCGACGGCAGCGTTCCTGCTCCGCCCCGCCCACTCCCCGGCCTCTTCCGCGACCGCGACCGCCCACTCCCCGACCTCTTCCGCGAACGCCAACGCCCCCGAGGAAGACCGGCCTTGACTCTCCGCAACAAGATCCTTGTCCTGCTGGCGGCCCTCGCGGTCCTGGCGGGGGTCGGCGCCGCGTCCGTGCTGCACGCGACGGGCCGCGAGAACCGCAAGAACCAGACGCAGGCCGGCGGGCCCCAAGTCGGCGCCGGATCGCTTTCGTTGCAGCCGGATGCAGACGGGCCCCGGATCGTCTTCCGCAATATGGCGTGGGGCCCGCACCGCGACGAGCTGGCCACGGTGCCCGCAGCCGACCCGGCGGGCCCGCGCACCGCGTCCGGTGTGAAGTGCCTGCGCTTCTACGCGGCAGGCGGCACCGGCATCTGCCTCCAGGCCGAGCGCGGGACGATGACGGACTCGTACCGCGCGGTGGTACTGGACGCCCGGCTCAAGGAGCGCGCGCACTACAGCCTCCCCGGCATCCCGACCCGCGCCAGGGTCTCGCCGAGCGGGCGCTGGGCGGCCTGGACGGTGTTCGTGGGCGGCGACTCGTACGCGGGCACCAACTTCTCCACCCGCACGGCGCTCCTCGACACACGGACCGGTCAACTCACCGCGTCCCTCGAAGACTTCACGGCGTATCTGGACGGCACGGAGCACCACGCCGCCGACACGAACTTCTGGGGCGTCACCTTCGCCGCCGACGACCGGCACTTCTACGCGACGATGGCGACGGGCGGCCACACGTATCTCGTCCGGGGCGACCTCGTGGCGCGTACGGTGACCTCGCTCCACGCCAACGTCGAGTGTCCCTCCCTCTCCCCCGACGGCACCCGGATCGTCTACAAGAAGCGGGTGGCGGGCCTGCCCGCCGACGCCCCTTGGCGGCTGTACGCCCTGGATCTCGCGACGATGCGCGAGACCGCGCTCGCGGAGCCGAGGAGCGTCGACGACCAGGCGGTCTGGCAGGACGATCACACGGTCGCCTACGCCCTGGCCGGGGATTACGGCACCGATCTGTACACGGTCCCGGCGGACGGCACGGGAAAGCCCCGCCGCCTGCTGACGGCGGGGCTCGCCCCGGCCTACCTGGGCTGAGCACCCCGGCCTGTCGGGGCTGAGCGCCCCGGGGCTCGGGGCCCGGCCTATTCCTTGTGCGTGCGGAAGAAGTCCCGCTCGATCTCACGCGACTCGACGGAGATGTGCAGCCGGCGCCCCTCCACCCCCGTCACATGCTTGCGGGCGATCTCCAGAACGGCCTCGCTCAGGCGCTCGATGGCCTGCGGGGTGCGCCCCGAAGCGATCGCGACCTCGACGAAGACGGCGTCGATGCCCTCGTCGGTGGCGGCGAAGAAGGACTCCTCGATCCGCCGGAAACGGCTTTTGAACGCGTCGACGGGCGCGTCGATCAGCCCCGCCGCGACCGCGTGGACCTCACGGGCGAAGGCCGGCCGGTCGAACGCTGCGGCGAGCCGCTCGGAGTATTCGACAGTGACGAAGGGCATGAGCACATCCTTGCGTAGCTGCGTGGCTTGCGTAGTAGGCGGTTCGACCGTAGCGGGCGGTCCGCCCGGGCGCTGGGCGGTTCACATGACGGGAATCGGCATGGGCCACCGCCGGGAGAGAATCGGCCGGCGGGGTCAGGCCGAGGATTTGCGGGCGCGTAATGGCCGGCGGGGTCAGGCCGATGATTTGCGCGAGGCGTAGTGGCGGGCGGCCCGCACCCGGTTGCCGCACTGAGTGGTGCACCAGCGGCGCGCGGCGTGGGAGCGCAGAAACCAGCGGGTGCAGCCCCGGGCGCCGCACGGCGCGATCCTTTCCGCTTCGGCGCCGGTGAGCAGATCCGCGCCGTCCTCGGCGAGCGCGCACAGTGCGGCGCCGACGGGATTGGCGAGGTCCGGCTCGTCGGCGCGGTGGGGCTCGCGCCCGGCCCAGACGAGGCGGGGGGTCGGGGGCGCGGCGGCGAGGACGGCATTGACGGCGTCCAGAGCGCGCGGTGACGGTACGGCGCCCTCCGCCCGCGCGGCGAAGAGCTCCCGCAGCGCCTCGCGAAGACCGCGCAGCCGACTGGCCTGACGTCCAGTCAACACCGTGCTGTCCGGGAGCAGTTCATGGCGTACGAGCCAGAGCCGCGCGGCGTCAGTGTCCTCCAGGAGGTCGACCTGGCCGTGACTGAGCGCGTACCGGGTGTTCACCAGGGCGAGGGAGAGGAAGTGCTCCTCGCCGGGGACCGGTGGCTGGTGGAGGTAGTGCGGCGCGTCATGATCCACAGGTCTCATGGTAATGCTTGCCGTTCTCCGTGAGAAGCCCTACCGTCACCTAACGGCGAACAGACGATTTAGGCGTGAGGAAGGGTGGGCTTGATCATGCGTACGGACACGGCGGGGCAGGGCCGGGAGCCAGGGGACGGGTTCGGCCAGGGGACGGGGTTCGACGTGGAGCGGGTGCGGGCGGACTTCCCGATCCTGGGCCGCACGCTCGACAGCGGGGCACGCCTGGTCTATCTGGACTCGGGCGCCACCACCCAGAAGCCGCTCCAAGTCCTGGACGCGGAACGGGACTTCTACCTGAACCACAACGCGGCCGTGCACCGCGGCGCCCACCAGCTCTCAGTGGAGGCCACCGACGCGTACGAGGGAGCGCGCCGCACGATCGCCGCGTTCATCGGCGCCGCCGAGAACGAGATCGTCTTCACCAAGAACACCACCGAGGGCATCAACTTGGTGGCGTACGCCCTCGGCGGCGCGGGCCTGGTCGGGCCGGGCGACAAGATCGTGGTGACGGAGATGGAGCATCACGCGAACCTGGTGCCGTGGCAGCAGCTCGCCGAGCGGACCGGTGCGCGGCTCGCCTGGTTCGGCCTGACCGACGACGGGCGGCTCGACCTGACCCACCTCGACGAGCTGATCGACGACTCGACGAAGGTCGTCGCCCTGACCCACCAGTCGAACGTGCTCGGCACCCTCAACCCGGTACGCGCGATCGCCGACCGGGCCCACGCAGTGGGCGCCCACGTCGTGGTCGACGGTGCCCAGTCGGTGCCCCATCGCCCGGTGGCCGTAGGGGAGTTGGGCGCCGACTTCCTCGCCTTCTCGGGCCACAAGATGCTCGGCCCGAGCGGCGTCGGCGTCCTGTGGGGCCGCACCGCCCTGCTGGAGACCCTGCCCCCGTTCCTGACGGGCGGCTCGATGATCGAGGTGGTGGAGATGGAGCGCTCGACGTTCCTGCCGCCGCCGCAGCGCTTCGAGGCGGGCGTCCCGATGACCGCGCAGGCGGTGGGCCTCGCGGCGGCGGTGGACTATCTGGAGGCGCTCGGCATGCCGGCCGTGGCGGCCCACGAGGACCGGCTGACCGCCCTCGCCCTCGGCCTGCTCGGCGAGATACCGGGCGTACGGATCATCGGCCCCGCGGACCTGACCGACCGCGGCTCGGCGGTGTCGTTCACGGTCGAGGACATCCACCCCCACGACGTGGGCCAGGTCCTGGACGACCTGGGCGTGGCCGTCCGCACCGGGCACCACTGCGCCCGCCCCCTGGCCCGCCGCTACGGTCTTGCGGCGACCACGCGGGCGAGCTTCTACCTCTACACCACGGAGGCGGAGGTCCACGCCCTGGCGGACGGGGTACGGGCGGCCCAGAAGTACTTCGCCTGAGCGGCAGTACGTCGCCCGAGCCGCGGCGCATCGCCCGACCCACGGCACTGGCACTTCGGCCTTCGCCCGGGCCGCGGCACGTCGGCCGAGCCGCGCGCAGAGAACGGAGCACGGGGCCCCTGGCCCCGCTACCCCCGGGCCCCGCTACCCCCGCGTCCCGCACCAACTCCCTTGCAGAGCGACCCCACAGCTCAGCCTCACTCGCCGCCTTGCCCGGCTCGTTGCCGTCGCCGCTGTCGGCGCACGCACCACCCCTGGACGGCGGTCTGGCACACGCCGAAGCAGAGGGCATACGTGATCGAATCCCCCCACCCATGGTCCAGGAGGAAATGCCGGCACAGGGCGCCTGCCGCGTAGACGGCGAGGTTCACGAGGACCACCACGGCCGGCCGCACCCGACGCCGAGCCCACCAGCCGGCCAACGCACGCCGCACCCCGCGCCGTCTCCCCATGGCCCGCGGGTACCCCCGTGCGGCGCCACTTCACTGCGCGAGACGAGCGCGTCGTCCGTGTGCCGCACGCCAGGGGGTGCGCCTACAGCACCGGCAGGTTCTTCCGCAGCTCGAACGCGGTGACCTCGCTGCGGTGCTCCTCCCACTCCTGCTTCTTGTTCCTGTTGTTCCTGAGGAACTTGGGCACGACTCCCCCGGCATGCGTCACCCCTTGCTGACCTCCAGGCTGTCGGCGGGAAGGCGGTCCATGGCCGTTGCGGGCCCCCTCAGCCACCTCCGACAGCCCACAGACGGCCTGGGGCCGGGCCAACGAGAGTCAGCTGCGGCCGGCTTGAGCTCGTCTGCCGTGCTCCGCCGGCGGCCTCCTAAGGCCCTGGAACCCGTTGTGCGGAAGCCCCACATTTTTCGGGGCAGCCGCGCTTGAATGGGTACCTACCGAGGGTGAGGGGCGCGCATGTTGGCTGAAGAACTGGCAGCAATTGCGGCGGCGGGTGCTGGCGCATTGGTGCAGGCGGCGGGGACCGACGCCTGGACAGGCATTAGGGATCGGGTGAGTCATCTATTTGGTCGCGAGCAGGAGCAGCGGACCTCGGAGTCTCTCGATCTCACCCTCACCGCCCTGGAGCACGCCAACCCGTCCAGTGAACTCGCACAGGTAAGAGCTCGTCAAGCAGTTTACTGGCAGGTGCGCTTCGAGGATCTGCTCAACAGCCTGGCGGCTGAGCAGCAGCAGCTAGCTGTAGTCCAGCTGCGAGAGGTAATCGAAGGGATGCGCCAGTCCGGTTCGCCCTCGGACCACCTGAGTATCAGCGGAGACGTATCCGTTAGAGCCACCCATGGCTCGGTCGCGGGAGTCCTCCTCACTGGAGATATCCACATTGAAAACCCTCTGCAGCCGGGTTCGGAGAGAGGCTGACTGAGCCCGGCGCTGGAAGCCCACTACTTCCCGAAGAAACGTCGATCCTCGCATCGTCGGGCGGGCTGGCAATCGGAAAGGTCGTAAACCTCCACACCAACTCGAACAGGCCAGCCAGTAGGATCTGGCCGCATCAAATCGGCATTCTGCCTCCCGAGGCGCATTGTTTTTTGGAGCGCTCGAATCTTTCACTCTCGGTTCCGCAGCCTACCCGGATCTTTGCAGGGATGGGCGGCGTAGGGAAGACTCAACTCGCCGCACACTGTGCACGACAGGCGTGGAGTACGGGAAAGTTCGACCTACTCATCTGGGTCAGCGCAACCAGCAGAGAGGCTATCGAGCTTTCCTATGCTCAAGCGGCCCGGGATATTTGCAGTCGCTCGGGAGATACCCCGGTCGAGGATTCACGTATTTTCCTAGCGTGGCTTCAGGCCACCGAGCGCCAATGCATGGTGATCCTTGATGACCTCGCCGATCCATCGGACATCCGAGGGCTTTGGCCACCCTGTCGAGAAAATTGCCAAGTGATCGTGACCACACGACGCCGGGACGCATCCCTGCATGGTCAAGGTCGCGCCCTTGTCGACGTCGACACGTTCTCCGCCGAAGAAGCCATGTCATATCTAGCTGCAAAATTCACTTCCCATTGCCGCAGTTATTCGGGCGGGGATATCGCGGGCCTCGCCGCCGATCTTGGCTACCTGCCACTGGCAATGGCGCAGGCGGCCGCATATATCGTAGATCAGGGGTGGGGCATTTCGCGCTATAGAGCTGCCCTCAGGGACCAGCGGCGGGTCTTGGCGGATCTTGTCCCTGAAAACGGCGGATTGCCGGACGATCACCGGGAGACCCTGGCGGCTGTTTGGGACCTGTCCATTGCCCACGCTGATACGCTACGTCCTGTCGGACTCGCCAGGTCTTTACTGGAGCTAGCGGCAATGTTCGAGCCCAACGGATTTCCGCTGGCGCTCCTGGTTGGCGAAGGCGCTCGTATCTACCTCGCGGTCATCAAGCACGTGCTGGGAGATGAAGAAACTCCCGTGCGTGACATCGCTTCGTCAATTTCCGACGACGATATCACTTCCGCCCTGCGCACTTTGCATCGGTTGAGCCTTGTCACTCATAACCCTGAGAGTTTCCATCAGATTGTGCGCATTCATCCGCTGATTCAGCGCATCACGCGGGATTATGTAGATGAAACTCACCGCGGAGAGCTTGCATACTTTGCATCATACTGCTTACTGGAGACGTGGCCCGATCTTAGCAACGATCGGGCGGCTCACCAGATGCTCCGTGACAGCGTCGATAAACTGTCTCGCGACTTCTACGATACCCTTTGGCACCTCGACGCCCACCATGCACTTTTCCGTGGGGCAGACAGTTACGGCGAAGCCGGGATGTTTTCACGGGCTATTACGCAATGGACTGCACTCAGAGATTCGGCGATAAGAATTCTGGGTGTTGACCATCCAGACACTCTCAAATGTATCATGCAGATAGGGTGGTGGCATGCAAGAAACTGTGACATGGACAACGCCGCGGACACTTTGCTGGAAGCCTACGAGGCGCTACGAAAAACCAAGGGGCCCCTTGACCCGGACACTCTTCTCGTCCTTGGGGATCTGGCGATGCTTGCCGGCCTGGGCGGATATTTTGTTGAAGCTGCCTCAACTTTCGAGTACATCCTCAAATCACTTCTAGTGGATCACGATCAACAGCACCTCCGCGTGATCGACGCCCGTTGTCAGGTGGCCTACTGGAATGCCAGGTCCGGTGACAGCATGGCTGGCATTTCAGTGCTTGAAGGTATCCTCGCCGAGCTCCCGACCCAGTTCGGTTCCGAAAGTGAATTGGTTTGCATAATCAGGCACCATATAGCCACGCTGAAGGGTGACGCCGGGGACCCCGCAGCTGCGGTAGCGGCCTTAGAAGATATTTTAAAGGTTGAGCTCAGAACGCTTGGGCCGGATCATCCTGACGTCCTTCTCACGCAGCACAATCTCGCCGAGTTCCGCCACGAAGCCGGCGACTCACGTCGTGCAATCTCCGAAATGCGCAATATCGTCGCCAGACGCGAGCGGCTTCTAGGCGTAAATCATCCCAGAACCCAGAACTCGCGCCGGAAGCTGGATGAAATGCTGGCGGAAACCGAGCCGCCTAATTAACGCGCCTAGCGAGTGGGTTGAATCGGGTCGAAGGTAGCAAGTGTGCCACCGCGGCTGGTCGGCTCCCCGTAAGGCTGTCTCCTTCGTTTGTACTGGTCGGCGAAGCAACCCGCAGCCACAAGCGCACGCTGCGGGCCGTGGATGAGGTCTACAGGGCCGCCGATCCGTCGGCTGACGGCCCACAGACGGCCCAGGAGGGGTGGTACGGGTCCGGGCCGGCGGGGGGCTGAGTGCCGTCGGCCCGGAAGGTTGTGGTGCTGGGGTACCGCTGCTGACCTGCTGTTACAGCACCGGCAGGTTCTTGCGCAGCTCGAACGCGGTGACCTCGCTGCGGTACTCCTCCCACTCCTGCTTCTTGTTGCGCAGGAAGAAGTCGAAGACGTGCTCGCCCAGAGTCTCCGCGACCAGTTCGCTGCGCTCCATCAGGGCGATGGCCTCGCCGAGGTTCTGCGGGAGGGGCTCGATGCCCATGGCGCGGCGTTCGGCGTCGGTGAGGGCCCATACGTCGTCGTCGGCGCCCTCGGGGAGTTCGTAGTTCTCCTCGATGCCCTTGAGGCCGGCCGCGAGGAGCAGCGCGTAGGCGAGGTAGGGGTTGCAGCCGGAGTCGAGGGAGCGGACCTCGACGCGGGCCGAGCCGGTCTTGCCGGGCTTGTACATGGGGACACGGATGAGGGCCGAGCGGTTGTTGTGGCCCCAGCAGATGTACGAGGGCGCTTCGCCGCCGGCGCCCGCGGTGCGCTCCGAGCCGCCCCAGATCCGCTTGTAGGAGTTGACCCACTGGTTGGTGACCGCGGCGATCTCGGCGGCGTGCTTGAGGAGGCCCGCGATGAAGGAGCGGCCCACCTTGGAGAGCTGGTACTCCGCGCCCGACTCGTAGAACGCGTTGCGGTCGCCCTCGAAGAGGGAGAGGTGGGTGTGCATGCCCGAGCCGGGGTACTCCGAGAACGGCTTCGGCATGAACGTGGCCTGGACGCCCTGTTCCAGCGCGACCTGCTTCATGACCAGGCGGAACGTCATGATGTTGTCCGCCGTGGAGAGCGCGTCGGCGTACCGCAGGTCGATCTCCTGCTGGCCGGGCGCGCCCTCGTGGTGGCTGAACTCGACCGAGATGCCCATGGATTCGAGCATGGTGATCGCCTGGCGGCGGAAGTCCATGCCGACGTTCTGCGGGGTGTGGTCGAAGTAGCCCGAGTTGTCGGCCGGGACCGGGCGGGTGCCGTCGAGCGGCTTGTCCTTGAGCAGGAAGAACTCGATCTCGGGGTGGGTGTAGAAGGTGAACCCGAGGTCGGAGGTCTTGGCGAGGATGCGCTTGAGGACGAAGCGGGGGTCGGCGAAGGAGGGCGAGCCGTCGGGCATCCGGATGTCGCAGAACATCCGGGCGGTGCCCGGGGCCTCCGCGCGCCACGGCAGGATCTGGAAGGTGGACGGGTCGGGCCGGGCGATCATGTCGGACTCGTAGACCCGGGCGAAGCCCTCGATGGCCGAGCCGTCGAAGCCGATCCCCTCGTCGAAGGCCTGCTCCAGCTCGGCCGGGGCGACCGCCACCGACTTCAGGAAGCCCAGCACATCGGTGAACCACAGGCGCACGAACCGGATGTCGCGCTCCTCCAGGGTTCGGAGCACGAACTCCTGCTGCTTGTCCATAGCCACATCCTTGCAGTTCAGACGGCCTGTGCACCGTTGCCCCGAAACCGGGGGCGGCGGGGGAATCCTCAGTATCGAGGCGCGGGATTACCTCCACATTACGCACCCGGTATGACCTACGGCACGTCCCCTCCCCGCGTGTGCCCGCGCGTCGTTCCCGCATACGGATGCCAGGGCCGTGCGGCGCGGCGGGTGTGTGGCTGGTTGCGCAGCCCCCGCCCCCCTGGCCTAGTCGGTGCGGGCCCGCACCGGCCCAGTCAGCCCGTCCGGCCATCGCGGACGAGCGCCCTCAAGGCTGTCGGCGCTCCGCAATCGATCTGATGGCACAAATGCTGAAGAAACGGGATGGCGCAGCATCATCCAACTGACCATCCACAAACGCTCTTTGGCGTTTCTTGGTGATCACATGCCCCCCGCATGAACCGTTCCTGACAAGAGTGACGCATTACATGCACGCATCCGACAGTGCATGTACAGCAGGCGAAGACCTCACGCAGGGGGTTACATGAGAACCAGCCGCGCCAGGCGGCGCGCAGGTGTGAGCATGGCAGCGACACTGCCACTGCTCGCCGGCGCGCTCGCCCTCGGCATACCGTCCGCCCAGGCGGCCGACCCGGTCCCGAGCGGACGGGCGGCCCTCGCGGGCACCCAGCCCGTCTGGGCCACCGGCTCCGCCGACCAGGGCGCCACGGCCACGGCCACCAAGCTCAACGCACGGGTCTACCTCGCCGGGCGGGACACCAAGGGCCTCGACGCGTACGCCGCGGCCGTGTCCGACCCGCAGTCGGCGTCGTACGGCAAGTACCTCAGCGCCGCTCAGGCGCAGCAGCGTTTCGGCGCGACCCAGGAGCAGATCGACGCGGTCACCACGTGGCTGAAGTCGTCCGGACTGACCATCACGGGCTCCAACCAGCACTACATCTCGGTGACCGGTGACGCGGCCGCGGCGCAGAAGGCATTCGCCACGCAGCTGCACAACTACCGTAAGTCGGGCCGTACTTACCACGCCCCGTCCAAGAACGCCTCCGCGCCGAACGCGCTCCGGGGCGCCGTTCTGACGGTGACCGGCCTGGACAACGCCCCGCACCAGGCGTCGCACCAGGACACCCTTCCGGGCCCGGGTGCCGGCTTCCGCAACGCGGGACCGTTCTCGTCGTACTACGGCTCCAACATCGCCAAGACGCTGCCGGACGCGTACGGCACGAAGATCCCGTACGCCGTGCACGGTTACACCGGTGAGCAGCTGCGGGCGGCGTACGGCGCCGGCAAGTACACCGGCAAGGGCGTGACGGTGGCCATCACCGACGCGTACGCCTCGCCGACCATGGCGTCGGACGCCGAGACGTACGCCAAGCGCAACGGCGACAAGCCGTACAAGACGGGCCAGTACAGCGAGGTCCTGCCGGCGGACTACAACAGCACGGAGGCGTGTGGCGCGTCCGGTTGGTACGGCGAGGAGTCCCTCGACGTCGAGGCCGTGCACGCGGTCGCCCCGGACGCCAACATCGTCTACGTGGGTGGCGCGTCCTGCAACGACCCGGATCTGCTCGACGCCCTCAACAAGGTCGTCGACCGGCACCTGGCCGACATCGTCTCCAACTCGTGGGGCGACATCGAGGCCAACGAGACCCCGGACTCCGCGGCGGCGTACGACCAGACGTTCAAGCTCGGCGCGATCGAGGGCATCGGCTTCTACTTCTCCTCCGGTGACAACGGCGACGAGGTCGCCAACACCGGCAAGAAGCAGGTCGACACCCCGGCCAACTCGGCGTGGGTGACGGCGGTCGGCGGTACCTCGCTGGCGGTCGGCAAGAACGACAAGTACCAGTTCGAGACCGGCTGGGGCACCGAGAAGGCCTCGCTCTCCGCCGACGGCAAGAGCTGGGTGAACTTCCCGGGCGCCTACACCAGCGGCGCGGGCGGCGGCACCAGCTCCACCGTGAAGCAGCCGTACTACCAGCACGGCATCGTGCCGGACGCGCTGGCGAAGGCGAACGGCGCGACCCGGATGCGTACGGTTCCGGACATCGCGGCCGTGGCCGACCCCAACACCGGGTTCCTGGTGGGCCAGACGCAGTCGTGGCCCGACGGGTCGGTGAAGTACGACGAGTACCGCATCGGCGGCACCTCGCTGGCCGCTCCGGTCACCGCGGGCATCCAGGCGCTGGCCCAGCAGGCCAAGCGCTCCCCGATCGGGTTCGCCAACCCGTCGATCTACGAGCGCTTCGACTCGCGGCTCTACCACGACGTGACGGACCACCCGCTGGGTGCGAGCCGTGACCTCGCGGTCGCCCGGGTCGACTTCGCCAACGGCGTCGACGCGTCCGGTGGTCTGCTGACCTCGGTGCGTACGCTCGGCAAGGACAGCTCGCTGGTCGCGACGCGCGGCTACGACGACGTGACGGGCGTGGGCTCGCCCGCCCCCGGCTACGTTGCCTCGTACGCCAACCCGTTCCGCCGCTGACCCGGTACCCCCGGTCACCCGCCCCGCCCCCGGTCGCGCACTCGCCGCGACCGGGGGCGGGGTCGTTTCCCCCCGGCCACCCCGGCCGCCCGCGCAGTTCCCCGCGCCCTCCGTGCCGGGCGGCACGCGCATCCTCGGCCCGGCGGGCTGGTCCCCACTTCGCCTGCGGACCGTGGTCGCTTCTCGCGCAGTTCCCCGCGCCCCCAACTACTCCGTGCCGGGGGCATGCGCATCTTCAGCCCGTCCGGCGATTGAGGACGAGCGCGGAGCCCCAGGGGGCATTACCCCCGGCGGGTTTCGGGGAGGGGCGGGGTGGGGGAGATCGCCTCGGCGGTCCGGGCCGGCGCGTCCAGCATCACCAGGTGCCCCGCCCCCTCCGCGAGGAGGAACGCCGCCCCCAGCGCCCCGGCGAGCCCCTGCTGCCGGGCCACCCAGCGCGCCCCGCCCGCACCGCCCGCCAGCACGACGCGCCGCCCCGCGGAAAGCGCGAACTCCCTGCGCAGGCACAGGAGTTCCGCCGCCACCGCGTGATAGCGCGCATTCTCGAGGACCATCCCCCGCAGCACCCTGGACGTGCGATAGCACCCCCGTACCAGCTCCCGCTGCGCCGGGTCCCCGCCCCCCGTACGGGACATCCGCACGGTGGCCCGGCGCGCCGCGGGGCCGAGCGCGGCCGGCGCCCCCGCCGCGCACAGGGCCGAGCCGAGCGCCCGTGCGAGGGCGAGCCGGAGACCGGCGGCGGCCGGAGGGCGCGCGTGCTCCTCGACGCTGGAGTCGACCAGGACCAGCCCCGCCGCACGGGCCGGGTACAGGCGCGCGAAGGCCTCCGCGTGGAACCCCGCGATGGAGTGCCCCACCACCGTGGCGGGCCCGGCGGCCCCCAGCGCGTCGAGGATCCCGGCGATCCGGTGCGCCTCCCCCGCCGCGCTCGGCGGCACGAGCGCCGGTCCGGAGAGCCCGTGCCCGGGGCGGTCGAACCGTACGACCGTGTGGTGCGGGGCGAGGAGCGGCACCACCGGGTCCCAGTCGAACCAGCTCATGCCGAGCCCCGCGCTGAGCACCACCACGGGCCCGGCGCCCTCGACCACGACGTGGTGGGGCACCCCGCCGACCCGCAGGAACATCCCGGCGGCCACCGAACCCACCCCGTTCATCCCGCCCACCTTGTCCATCCCACGACTCACCCGTTCATCCCGCTCACCCCGCTCACCTCGTACGCCCTTCACGCGCCACGCTCCACGCGAGCACCCCGAGCCAGAGCGCCACGAGGAGCACCTGGAGGCGCTGGCCCGCGCCGAGCGACCAGGTGCCGCGGCCGGCCTGGAAGGCGGCGACGGAGGCCAACGTCCAGGCGGTGGCGAGGAGTTCGAGGCCCATGAGCGCCGGTCCGAGGCGCGTGGCCAGCGGCGGCCCCCATCGGTAGCGGCGGGCCGCGACGGTCAGAGCGACGACGCCCACCAGCGCGCCCGTCATCGCGAGGCTGCTGCTCACCGCGTGCGCCGTGTGCGTCGCGGGGACCAGGCCGGCCGTCTCGCGGGCCTGGCACACCGGGTCGGCGGTGGGCGCGCAGCTCAGCGGGAGCCGGGAGTCGAGTGCGGTGGCGGCGCCGAAGAGCGCGAGGCCCGACCAGCCGGCCAGGGACCAGGGCCGCCGGTCGCAGCGCGCGAGCGCGCACACCGCGGCGGCCAGCACCAGCAGCCCGGCCGCCAGGTCGGTCGCGCGGAAGAGGCCGCCGAGCGGCTGGTCGGCGGCGGCGAGTTCGCTCACGTACGCCCGGATCGGATCGAGGCCGGTCTGGACGAGGAGTTCGAGGACCCAGGCGGTGTAGGCGAGGGCGCCGAGCGCGAGCAGCACGGACACGGTCCGGGGTCGCACACCGCTGCGGGACATAGTGGGACCGAGCGTACCGGGGTGCCGTGCGGTCACTGGCGGTCCGGACGCCGCCCCTGCCTCCCGAGGCCCGGACGCCGCCCCTGCCTCCCTAGGCCCGGACGCCCCCGCCATCCCCGGCCCGGGCGGCCCCGTCTCGCCGGCCCGGGCGGCCCCGTCTCCGCCGGCCCGGACGCCCCCGTCACCGGTGGTCCGGATGGACCCAGCCCGGCTTGCGGAACGTCAGGAAGGCGAGCGGGGCGAGCAGGCCGAGCACCAGGAGGCCGCCGCCGACGACCAGGAGGTAGCGCCACAGGGGCTGATCGCCGAACTGGTCCGGGGGCACGAACCCGATGCACAGCGCCGCCACCGACGCCACGAACCCGATGCCCGCGACCCATGCGACGGCCGGCACCGTGAAGCCGCGCTCCACCTCGGGCCGGGTCCTGCGCAGCCGGACCACCGCCACGAACATCAGCAGATAAGCGATCAGATAGATCTGCACCGTGATGACGGAGAACATCCAGTACGCGCTCGACACGTCGCCGCTGAACGCGTACAGGATGCCGATCAGCGTGGTGATGACGCCCTGCGCGACCATGATGTTCTGCGGGGTGCCGTACTTGTTCAACCGCTGGAGGAACGGCGGCAGATACCCCTCCTGGCGCGAGAGCAGCACCAGGCCCTTGGCCGGCCCCGCGAGCCAGGTCAGCATGCCGCCGAGCGCGGCCGCCACCAGCATCACGCCGACGACCTTCGTCATCCAGCCGATGTGGAAGTGGTCGAAGAACGCCTGGAAGGCCTGCATCAGGCCGGCCGTGAGGCTCAGCTCCTTGGACGGCATCACCCAGGAGATGGCCAGGGCCGGGAGGATGAAGATCAGCAGGACCAGACCGGTCGCCAGGAACATCGACCTCGGGTACTCGCGCTTGGGCGAGCGCAGCGAGGAGACGTGGACGCCGTTCATCTCCATGCCCGCGTACGAGAGGAAGTTGTTGACGATCAGGACGAGGCTGGCGAGCCCGGTCCACGGCGGCAGCCAGTGCGAGGGGCTCATGGGCGCGGCCGACGGGTTGCCCTGGCCGAGGAAGACGAAGCCGAGGATCACGAGGACGACACCGGGGATGAGCGTGCCGATGACGAGACCGAGGGAGCTGAGCCCGGCGACGGTCCTGGTGCCGCGGGTGGAGATCCACACGCCGGTCCAGTAGATGACGACGATGACGACGGCGACATAGAGCCCGTTCTCGGCGAGGCGCGGGTTGATGACGTACGCGAAGGTCGAGGCGACGTAGGCGAGCAGGCTCGGGTAGTACGCGATCGTCATGGCGAACTGGCACCACACGGCGAGGAATCCGAGCGGTTTGCCGAGCGCCTCGCTCACCCAGCGGTAGATGCCGCCGGTCCAGCCGGAGGCCAGCTCCGCGCCGACCAGGGCGGTCGGGAGCAGGAAGACGACGGCCGGCAGGAGGTAGAGGAAGATCGCGGCCAGGCCGTAGATGGCCATGGAGGGCGACGGGCGCAGGCTCGCGACGGACGCCGTCGTCATCAGGCCGAGCGTCACCCAGGAGATGAACCGCCGTGTGGTCCCCTCGTCCGTGGCGAGTTCTTCGTCGGAGGCATCCGTGGTCGTCATGGGTTCATGATCGACGCGGCGGCTGGCTCACGCATGTCGGCCGCGGGCACCAAGGGCCGGGTCCGACAGGGCCGGCTCCTCGGCGCCGGCCGCGCCCCGCGCCGAGGAGCCGGCCGGGTCTCAGACCTGGAGGCGCGCCGCGACCGGCAGGTGGTCGCTGCCGGTCCTCGGCAGGGTCCAGGACGACTTGGGCTGGATTCCCTTGACCATGATCTGGTCGATGCGGGCCATCGGGAACGCGGCCGGCCAGCTGAAGCCGTAGCCGTCGCCCGCGGCGCCCTGGGTGGAGCGCATCTGGGCGGTGATGTTGGTCAGGGAGCGGTCGTTCATCGTGCCGTTGAGGTCGCCGAGCAGGACCACCTTCTGCAGCGGTTCCGCGGCGATCATGTCGCCCAGCGCGTTCGCGCTGTTGTCCCGCTGGTTGGCGGTGAAGCCCGCGTTCAGCTTGACCCGTACGGACGGCATGTGGGCCACGTACACCGCGACGTCGCCGGTCGGGGTCTTCACGGTGGAGCGCAGGGCTCGCGTCCAGCCCATCTTGATGTCGACCGGGCGGCTGTCGCTCAGCTCGTACTTGGACCACAGGCCGACCGTGCCCTGCACCGAGTGGTACGGGTAAAGGTCCGCGAGGGCCTTCTTGTACGTCTCCACCTTGTCGCCCGGGATCTCCTCCAGGGCCACGACCTGCGCGCCCGAGGCGGCGACCTGGCGGGCGGTGCCGGCCGGGTCGGGATTGTCGGCGTTGACGTTGTGGGTCGCCACGACCAGGTTGCCGCCCGCGCTCTGCTTGTCGGTGAGCAGCCCGCCGAACATGTTGAACCACACGATCGTCGGGAGCAGCAGCGCGATCAGGGCGGTCGCCGAGCGGCGCCACAGTGCGAAGCCCAGCAGGACCGGCAGGAACACGCCGAGCCACGGCAGGAAGGTTTCGGAGAGCGAGCCGAGGTTGCCGACCGAGTTGGGGATGTGCGAGTGCAGGATCATCACGAGGGTGATGACGACGGCGATGGCCGTGAGCGCGATGCCTCGGCGCCAGATGCCGGGATCACCGCGCCAGCCGTCGAGCAGGCGTTGGAACCGGGACCGGGTGCGCTCGTCCTCCGCGCTTCCGTCGCCCGTCTCCGTCATGTACGCCCGCGCCATACCGCTGTCCTCACTGCTGTTCTCACACACGTTCCCCGCTGTTCGACCCTAGGCGAAAACGGGGCGGCCCTGCTTGCCGTCGCGCTCCTCGCACGACATCTCCACTGCCAGCAGGACGAATGGGCGCGGTGCCGGGTTCCAGGTCGGGGCGGTGTACGGGGCCCTGTGACACAACGCGCATATTCAGCGCACCGGACGCAGCCCTTCGAGGACGGCGTCGACGATGCGTTCGGCGACCTCGGGTCCGGGCAGTTCGGCGTCGGGCCGCCACAGGGTGCGCACCAGCATCGGTGCGACCAGGAGGTCACCCACCAGGTCGAGGTCGATGTCGGCGCGGATCTCACCGTTCGCGATGCCGCGCCGCAGCACCTCGTCGAGGACCCGGCGGCGGGGGTCGACGACCAGGCTGTGGTACTTGGACCAGAGCTTGGGATAACTCTGCATCTGGGCGAAGACGTTGTGCAGCAGCGCGGAGGAGCGTTTGGCCGCGCCGCGCAGCCGTACGTTGTCGACGGTGGCGACGAGGTCGCCCCGCAGGGAGTCGCCGGGCAGCGGCGGGCTCGGCGACTCCATGGACTGGACGACCTCGACGTACAGCTCCTCCTTGCCGGCCCAGCGCCGGTAGATGGTGGCCTTGCCGACGCCGGCGGTGCGGGCGATGCGTTCGATGGAGAGGCCGGCGAGCGGTACGCCTTCCTCCAGCAGCACGATCACGGCTTCCAGGATCTGCCGCTCCACGGCTTCGGAGCGGGGCCGCCCGCGCCGTGGTTCGCCGTCCTTGTGCTGATGGTCCATCAGGGTCACGCCCGCTCCGCTTCTTCTTGCCGACCCCCCGATTGTCCCGAAGTCCTTCGCGCTACCGGCGGGCGGCCTCGGTGGGACGGTCCTGCGCCGTCGGGGAGCCGGCAGCGGGCGGCTTGGGCGGCAGGAACAGGGCGACGACGACCGCGCCGAGCAGGGCCACTCCGGAGGAGGCGAGGGCGGTGATGTGCATGGCGTGGATGAAGGCGTCGTCGGCGGGGCCGATGAGGGCCTTGCCCGCGGGGCCCATCCGCTCGGCGATGCCGAGGGTCGCCTCGATGGATTCGCCGGCCGCCTTGCGCGCCCCTTCGGGTACGGCGCCGAGGTGGCCCTCGATGTCGCCGCGGTAGACGGTGGAGAGCAGCGAGCCGAGCACGGCCACGCCGAGCGCGCCGCCGACCTGGCGGAAGGTGTTGTTGACGGCGGAGCCCGAGCCGGCCTTCTCGCGCGGCAGTGCCTGCATGATGGAGACGGTGACGGGCGGCATGATGTGGGCCATTCCGGTGCCCTGGAGGAAGAAGACGACCTCCATGAGCCAGATCGGGGTGTTCGCGTCGAACAGGCCGAAGGCGGCGAGGCCGATGGCGACCAGGATCAGTCCTGCGGTGCAGACGGCCCGCGCGCCGAACCGGTCGACGACGAGCCGGGCCCGCGGCGCGAAGATCATCTGGGCGGCGGCGAGCGGCAGGATGAGCAGCCCGGACTGGAGGGCGCTGTAGCCGCGCACGCTCTGCATGTAGAAGACCGAGAAGAACGTCACGCCCATCAGCGCGAAGAACGTCAGCGCGATGGCGACGACGGCGGCCGAGAAGGCGGGCTTCTTGAAGTAGCCGATGTCGATGGCGGGGTGGTCGCAGCGCTTCTCGTAGAAGACGAAGGCGACCAGGACCGCGATGCCGCCGAGGATCGTGGCGAGCACGGTCGGATCGGTGAAGTCGGCGAGTTCGCCGCCGTGGATGATGCCGTACACCAGCAGGACGAGGCCGATGACGGACAGCAGCACGCCGACCGGGTCGAGCTTGCCGGGGTTGGGGTCCCTGGAGTCCGGTACGAGCACGACCATGGCGATCAGGGCAATGATCACGACGGGCACGTTGACCAGGAAGACCGAGCCCCACCAGAAGTGCTGGAGCAGGACGCCGCCGGTGATCGGGCCGATCGCGATGGCGAGGCCCACGCCGCCGGCCCAGATGCCGATCGCCTTGGGCTGCTCCTCGCGCTCGAAGACGTTCATGAGGACGGCGAGGGTGGCCGGCATCACGAAGGCGCCGCCGAGGCCCATCAGGGCGCGGAAGACGATGAGCTGGTCGGGGGAGCCGGAGAACGCGGCGAGGACCGAGCCGAGGCCGAAGACGGTGATGCCGAAGAGCAGGATCTTCTTGCGGCCGAGGCGGTCGCCGAGCAGGCCCGAGGTGAAGAGCAGTCCGGCGAAGACGAGCGTGTAGGCGTTGATCGCCCATTCCAGCTCGCTCTGGGTGGCGCCGAGACCGGTCGGCGCGGGGCTCGCGATCGTCTTGACGGCGACGTTGAGGATGGAGTTGTCCAGGACGACGATCAGCAGGCTGAGCATCAGGACGGCGAGGATCGCCCAGCGTCGGCGGTGGACGGCTTCGGGTATCCGGGGGGCGGCCGGGGCGCCGGACGCGGTAGGCGTGGTTGACATGTGCACCAGCGTAAATCAATTCCGATACGGTGCCGTCTCGTATCGGGTGACGTAGGCAGGTCTTTACTTTTCGGACACCCGTGCGGCCGGGTGGCCGGATTGCCTGCGTGGCCCACCCACTTCCCGGCAGGGGGCACGGGATGCCACCATGGACGTGGTCCGGAGACGCCGTGAGGGCGCTTCGAGATGACGAACAGGAGCCGTTGCGATGACGCAACACGTTCAGGCTGCCCAGAACCAGAAGGCTTCCGACAGCAGCGATCCCAAGGCGCTGTACGGAGGCAAGGGCACCCGCCGCATCACCGTCCATGACATCGCAGGCGCCAAGGCGCGCGGCGAGAAGTGGCCCATGCTCACCGCCTACGACGCGATGACCGCGTCCGTCTTCGACGAGGCCGGCATCCCGGTCCTGCTCGTGGGTGACTCGATGGGCAACTGTCACCTCGGGTACGAGACGACCGTCCCGGTCACCCTCGACGAGATCGCCATGCTCTCCGCCGCCGTCGTACGGGGCACCTCGCGCGCCCTCGTCGTGGCCGACCTGCCGTTCGGCTCGTACCAGGAGGGCCCGGTGCAGGCGCTGCGCTCCGCGATGCGTCTGGTCAAGGACGCGGGGGTCGGCGCGGTCAAGCTGGAGGGCGGTGAGCGCAGCCACGAGCAGATCCGGCTGCTCGTCGACTCCGGCATCCCCGTGATGGGCCATGTCGGCCTCACCCCGCAGTCCGTGAACACCCTGGGCTACCGGGTGCAGGGCCGCGGCGACGAGGCTGCGCACCAGCTGCTGCGCGACGCCAAGGCGGTCCAGGACGCGGGCGCCTTCGCGCTCGTCCTCGAACTGGTCCCCGCGGAGCTCGCCGCCGAGGTGACCCGCATCCTGCACATCCCGACGGTGGGCATCGGCGCGGGCGTCGAGTGCGACGCGCAGGTGCTGGTCTACACCGACATGGTGGGCCTCACCCCCGGCAGGACGCCGCGCTTCACCAAGCAGTACACGAACCTGCGCCAGAGCCTCGGGGACGCGGCGAAGGCCTTCGCCGGAGAGGTCGTCGGCGGGTCGTTCCCCGCCGAGGAGCACACCTTCCACTAGCCCCACCGGTTCCACCAGCCGCACCGGCCCCGCAGGCCACGGCGGCCACCAGCCACTGCGGTCACGACGACAGTCCGCCGACTTCCCCCATCGGCGGGCTGTCCGTCGTCTGTCGGCCGGATGTCGGCGGGCTGTCGGTGGCACCTGGCACCTTGGTGTCCATGACGCGAATCGACAAGAACCCCACCAGCGGCGGCGCCGGCATCGCCGTCTCCGTACGGGGGATGGTGAAGCACTTCGGCTCCACCAAGGCGCTGGACGGCGTCGACCTGGACGTCCGCGAGGGCACCGTGCTCGGTGTCCTCGGACCGAACGGCGCCGGCAAGACCACCCTCGTACGCTGCCTGTCCACCCTGCTCGTGCCCGACGCCGGTACCGCCGTCGTGGCCGGGTACGACGTGGTGAAGCAGCCCCGCCAGCTGCGCCGCACCATCGGCCTGACCGGGCAGTACGCCTCGGTCGACGAGAAGCTGTCCGGCCGCGAGAACCTGTACATGATCGGGCGGCTGCTCGATCTGTCGCGCCAGGAGTCCCGTTCCCGCGCGGACGCGCTCCTGGAGCGCTTCTCGCTCACGGAGGCCGCCAAGCGGCCCGCGATGACGTACTCCGGAGGCATGCGGCGCCGGCTCGACCTGGCCGCCTCCATGATCGGCCGGCCGGCCGTGCTCTACCTGGACGAGCCGACGACCGGGCTCGACCCGCGCACCCGCAACGAGGTGTGGGACGAGGTGCGCCGCATGGTCGCCGAGGGCGCCACCGTGCTGCTCACCACGCAGTACATGGAGGAGGCCGAGCAGCTGGCGAGCGAGCTCACCGTCATCGACCGCGGCAAGGTCATCGCCAACGGCGAGGTCGACGAGTTGAAGGCGCGCGTCGGCGGCCGCACCCTGCAGATCCGGCCCACCGACCCGGAGCAGCTGGGCGCGATGGCGCGAGCCGTCACCGAAGCGGGCCTCGACGGCGTCTCCGGCACCCAGGTCGTGCCCGACGAGAGCGTGCTCAACGTGCCGATCCTCAGCGACGAGCAACTGACCGCAGTCGTCGGCCTGTTGGGGGCGCGGGGCTACGGCATCGCCCACATAGGCACCCACCTTCCCTCCCTGGACGAGGTGTTCCTGGCACTCACCGGCCAGAAGACCGCCGATTCCCAGGAAGCCGCCCACGAGACCGAGGAGGTCGCGGCATGAGCACCACCACCACTGCCACCGCCGACGCGCCCGCCCAGCAGACCCCTCCGGCCTCCCGGCCGGCCGCCGGCTCCGACGACGTACGGATCGGGCTGCGCGCCAATCTGCGTCACATCGGCGCCCTGGCGCGCCGCAACATGCTCCAGATCAAGGCCGATCCGGAGTCGATGTTCGACGCCGTGCTGATGCCGGTCATCTTCATCCTGCTGTTCGTGTACGTCTTCGGCGGCGCGATGTTCGGCGACGGCAACCAGGGTGCCTACGTCAACTACCTGGTGCCCGGCCTGATGGCGATGATGGGCCTCAACATCGCGATGGCGGTCGGCTCCGGCGTCAACGACGACTTCAAGAAGGGCGTGATGGACCGTTTCCGGACGATGCCCATCGCCCGGTCGTCCGTCCTCATCGCCAAGATGACGGTCGAGGTCGGCCGCATGTTGGTCGCCACCACCATTCTGCTGATCATGGGCTTCATCCTGGGGCTCACCATCAACACCTCGGTATGGGGCCTGCTCGCCGCGGTCGGCCTGTCGCTGACCTTCGGCGCCTCCCTCATGTGGATCTTCATCCTGCTCGGACTCACCATGAAGACGGCCCAGGCCGTCCAGGGAGTGGCCATGCTCGTGCTGATGCCGCTGCAGTTCGGCTCGTCCATCTTCGCCAAGCCGACCACGATGCCGGGCTGGTTGCAGTCCTTCACCGACTACAACCCGCTGTCCAATCTGGCGGACGCGGCCCGCGGTCTGATGATCGGCGGCCCGGTCGCCCACTCCGCCCTGATGACGCTTGCCTGGTCGGCGGGGATCACTTTGGTGATGGCTCCGCTGGCAGTCGCCAAGTTCCGCCAGCGCACCTGACACTGACTCGGCGTCACTTCTCGCGATCGCGTCGCGCCAGGGCGGTGGCCTCCTCTGCGGAGAGGCCGCCGCCTTCGGCGTACGCGGCCTCGTACGCGGCGTCGTCGAGCACGGCGCGGGTGGCCCGTTCGGCGGAGACACGCTGCTCGCCCTCGACGGGCGAGGAGAAGTGGCCGTCCGGGAGCAGGGCGTCGTGCGCCCCGATGAGCCGCGCCGCGTCCATGCCGTTGGCGGTGCCGCCGAATCCTGCCAACGCCCAGGCGGCGCTGAGCAGTTGAATGGAGACCATTTCCGGCGCCACCATCCGGGCAAGCGGTTCGCCGGCCCGGTCGAGCGCGGCCAGTGCGTCGGTCAGCCCGTCGTCGAACCGGCCCTGCTCGTTGCCGATCCAGGCCCGGACCCCGAGCACGAACCCCTCGAACAGCATGAGCGTGGCCGAGGTGAAGTCCCGCAGCATCGCCTCGATCTGTTCAAGCGCCTCGTCGAAGCGGCGGGTGCGGCCCAGCCACACACACAGGACGAGCCGCGCCGCCAGCCGGGCCTCGACGCCCGAGCGGCGGCCGTCGGCGAGGATCTCGCGCAGCATCGTCTCGCCCCGCTCCTCCTCCCCCGTCTCCAGGAGCACCCCCGCCAGCCGCGCCCGGAGCAGAGTCACCTGGGCGTGCGCGCTCAGCTGCTCGGCGTACTGAAGTGCCGCCGCGAAGTCCTCGGCGGCCAGGGCGAATTCGCCGCGTTTCTCGCGCGCCTCACCCCGGGCGGCCAACGCCTCGGCCGCGCCCCAGGCGTCGCCAAGGCGCTGGAACATCGCGAGGCTCGCGTCGGCATCACCCGCCGCGTCGCCCGACCAGGCGGTGCGGTTGGCGAGGACGTTGGCGCGCATCTGGTGGGCGGCGGCCAGCTCCCACTCGTATCCGAGCTCCTCGCAGGCCCGCACGGTCTCGTCGAGGACCGTCTGCAGCAGCTGCTGGTCGCCGGTGAGCACCACGGGAAAGAACCAGAGTGAGCCGGGCATGCGGCAGGTCTGGGGCAGACCGGGCCGGTAGGCGATGGCGATCGACCGGATGCGCTCCAAGGCCTCCGGGGAGGTCCACACGTCCATACCGTGGTCCATGGAGGCAAGTTGGACCAGCTGCACGCCGCGCCGGGCCTCTTCCAGGACGTCGGGCGCCATGGGCGGCGGGGCGTCCGTGCAGCGCGCGTACACCGGTGGCGCGGGGGTCACGGGCGATGCGAACGGGTCGGGGCCGAGGCTCGCCGCCTCGTGCGCCCAGTGCCGCGACTCGGCGCGCAGATCGCGCATCTGCCAGTACCAGAGCATGGCGTGCACGAGGCAGAGCGCCTCCTGTTCGTCGCGCAGGACGACGGAGCGGCGCAGCGCGGTGCGCAGGTTCTCGTACTCGCGCTCCATCAGGTCGATCGCCCCGCGCTGCCCGGGGCCGCGCAGCTCGCGGTCGGTGCGGCGGGCCAGCTCGCGGTAGTAGGTGAGGTGGCGCCGCTCGGCGCCCGCACGGCCCCCGGCGTCGTCGAGGCGCTCCCCCGCGTACTCGGCGACGGTTTCGAGGAGCCGGTAGCGCATCTGGCCGGCGTCGTCGGGTGCGGCCACGACGAGCGACTTGTCGACGAGCGAGCCGAGCACCTCGGGCACGTCGTGGGAGTCCACTACGGCCGCGCGTGCGGATGTGCCGCCTTCCGGAGCGGCGCCCGCGCCTGTGGATGTGCCGGTCTCGGGAGCGGCGCCCGCGCGTGCGCCGCTCCTGAGACCGGCTCCCGCGGGAGCCGGGTCGTCCGCGCACACCGCCTCGGCCGCCTCCAGGTCGCAGCCGCCCGCGAAGACGGCGAGCCGGCCCAGCACGGCGCGCTCGGTGGCCTCCAGGAGCTCCCAGGACCAGTCGACGACGGCCCGCAGGGTCTGCTGGCGGGGCAGCACGGTGCGGCTGCCGCTGGTGAGCAGCCGGAAGCGGTCGTCGAGCCGGTCCGCGATTTGACGGGGCGTCAACATCCGGAGCCGTGCGGCGGCCAGTTCGATGGCGAGGGGAAGGCCGTCGAGGCGTCGGCAGATTTCCGCTGCGGCTTCGGGGTCGTCCTCGACGCGGAAGCCTGGCCGGGCCGCAGCACCCCGTTCGGCGAGCAGCCGCAGCGCGTAGGGCGCGGCCAGCGGTTCGACGGGACGCACCAACTCCCCCGGTACGCCCAGCGGTTCACGGCTGGTGGCGAGGACCACCAGGTGCGGGCAGCGGGCCAGGAGGTACTCGGCGAGTTCGGCGGCGACGCCGATCACGTGCTCGCAGTTGTCCAGAAGCAGCAGCATGCGGCGCGGCCCGCAGTGTTCGGCGAGCCGCACCATCGGGTCACCCCGGTCGGCGGACCTGAGCTCCTCGGCGCCCGCCGAGTGCAGCACCGTCGTACGGGCGCCGACGGCGGTGAGCACGGCGGCGGGCACCCCGGCCGGGTCGTCGAGCGGCGCGAGTTCGGCCAGCCACACCCCGTCCGGCCAGCACTCCACCGTCCCCTCGGCGGCCTCCTGCGAGAGCCGGGTCTTGCCGGCGCCACCGGGTCCGAGCAGCGTCACCAGCCGGGCGGAAGCCAAGTCGCCGCGAATGTCGGCGAGTTCGGCCCCGCGGCCCACGAACGACGTGAGGCGGGCCCGCAGATTGCCGCGGACCGGGGCGGGCGCGGGCGGCGGCGGCTCGGCGACCGGGTTGAGCAACTCGGCGTGGATGGCGCGCAGTTCGGGCCCGGGGTCGGCGCCGAGCTCGTCGGCGAGCGTGGCGCGCACACTCTCGTACGCGGCGAGCGCCTCCGCGGGGCGGCCCGCCGAACGCAGCGCCCGGATGCGCAGGGCGTTGAGCGGCTCGTCCAGGGGGTGGGTGCCGCACAGCGCGGCGAGTTCGGCGAGCGTCTCGTCGGCGCGGCCGAGTGCGAGCGCGGCGGCGAGCCGCAGCCGGCGTGCGTCGAGCCTGCGGGTCTCGGCGCGGGCCGCGAGGGCGCCGGGGTCGGGCAGATCGGCCAGGGCGGGACCGCCCCACAGCGCGAGCGCGTCGTCGAGCAGCGTGGCGGCCTTCGCGGCGTCGCCGTCCTCCAGGGCGCGGGCGCCGTCGGCGGTGAGCCGCTCGAAGCGGTGCAGGTCGATGTCGTCGGGCTCGGCGGCCAGCCCGTACCCCCCGCTCTCGGCGGAGAAGACCGCCTCGTGGCCGAGGCCCCTGCGCAGCCGGCCGATCAGCGCCTGGAGCGCGCCGGGCGCGTCGGCGGGCGGCTCGTCGCCCCACACCTCGCCGATGAGTACACCCGCGGGGGTGGCCCGGCCCGGCCGCAGCGCGAGCACCGTCAGGAGGGCGCGCAGCCGCGCACCGCCGAGCGCGACGGGGCTGCCGTCGGGGTGTTGGGCCTGGGTGTTGCCGAGAATCCGGTAGCGCACGCCCCCATTCTCATCGACGCGACGAGGACCGGGGCCACCGGCCGGGAACTCGACGGGGTTCCGGTGACGTTCGCCACCCGTCCCCTGTACGGTCGGGCGCGTCCCGTCCTCCCGTCCCACCAGCACTGGAGCCCACCGCATGGCCACCGCACCCTCCCGCCACCACGACCGGCGGATCAGTCCGGTCTTCCTCGGGATCGTCGCCGTCATGGCCGTCTCGGGGTGGGCGGTGTGGACGAGTTACGCGTCCTCGCGGGGCCTGGCCGTCTTCCTGTTCGTGACGTCGGCGTGGGTCGTGTCGCTCTGTCTGCACGAGTACGCGCACGCCCGTACGGCGCTGCACGGCGGTGACATCACGGTCGGCGCCAAGGGCTACCTCACGCTCAACCCGCTGAAGTACACCCACGCGCTGCTCTCGATCGTGCTGCCCGTCATCTTCGTGATCATGGGCGGGATCGGTTTGCCCGGCGGCGCGGTCTTCATCGAGCGCGGGCGCATCAGGGGCCGTTGGCGGCACAGCCTGATCTCGGCCGCGGGCCCGCTCACCAACGTACTGTTCGCGGTCGTGTGCACCGCCCCGTTCTGGCTGGACGCCCTTGACGGGGTGCCCGCCGACTTCCGCGCCGCGCTGGCGTTCCTCGCGCTGCTCCAGGTGTCGGCGGCCCTCCTGAACTTCCTGCCGGTGCCCGGCCTCGACGGCTACGGGATCATCGAGCCGTGGCTGTCGCACGCGGCGCGCCGCCAGGTCGAGCCGTTCGCGCCGTTCGGGCTGCTCGCGGTGTTCGGGCTGTTGTGGATCCCCCAGATCAACCAGGAGTTCTTCCAGCTGATCTACACGATCCTGGACGGTCTCGGCGTCTCCGACCTGGCCGCGGCGACCGGGCGCGACCTCTACCAGTTCTGGGGCGACCTGCCGAGCCTCTCGCTCACTCCGCAGGGCTAGCGCCGGCGGTGGACTCGGCGCGGGCCCGCCGCAGGTAGTACCAGCACATGTTGGACGACAGTCCGACCAGCAGCACCCAGACGATTCCGAGCCAGCTGCCCTGGGCGAAGGAGACCACGGCCGCGGCGACGGCGAGGACACAGACGACGAGGGCGTACAGAGCGAGGCGGGGCATGGGGGTCGGCTCCTGTCGGGTACGGCTGCCGTTCGGCACTGCGGGTTCCGGTGCGGCGGGTATGGGGTGGGTCACACCGGAAGGGCGGGCGCGCTCGGCGCCCGCCCGTCCAGTGTCCCCCATCGTCCCCGGCGTCCGGCACTCCGGGCGCGGGGTGTTCAGACGTCGGTGACGCGCAGCCCCGCGTGCGCCTTGTAGCGGCGGTTGACCGAGATCAGGTTGGCGACGAGCGACTCGACCTGGTGGGCATTGCGCAGCCGCCCCGCGAAGACGCCGCGCATGCCGGGGATGCGGGCGGCGAGCGCCTGCACGAGGTCGGTGTCGGCGCGGGCCTCGCCGAGCACCATCACATCGGTGTCGATCTCCTCGACCGAGGCGTCCTGGAGCAGCACCGCCGAGAGGTGGTGGAAGGCCGCGGTCACCCGCGAGTCCGGCAACAGGGCGGCGGCCTGCTGGGCGGCGCTGCCCTCATCGGGCTTCAGCGCGTACGCGCCCTGCTTGTCGAAGCCGAGCGGATTGACGCAGTCGACGACGAGCTTGCCCGCGAGTTCCTCGCGCAGGGACTCCAGGGTCTTGCCGTGGCCCTCCCACGGCACCGCCACGATGACGATGTCGCTGCGCCGCGCGCACTCCGCGTTGTCGGCGCCCTCGACGCCGAGCCCGAGCTCATCGGCCGCGGCCCGCGCGCGTTCGGCGGCCCGCGAGCCGATGATCACCTTCTGGCCGGCCCTCGCGAGCCGATAGGCCAGGCCCCGGCCCTGGTCACCGGTGCCGCCGAGCACACCGACGACGAGACCGGACACGTCCGGCAGCTCCCAGGGGTCCTTCACGGCGGGCTTCGCGCGGTCGCCGGCGTTGTCAGTGGAAGTCATGGGCCGACCCTACTCGCCCGTAGGCGAGGGGTCCTTCGGCGTATCGCCGGGAGCGGCTTATCGCCGAGGTGGGCGCATCGTTGAGGTTGGCGCACCGCCGAGGTTGGCGCATCTTTGAGGTTGGCGCACCGCCGAGGTTGGCGCATCTTTGAGGTTGGCGCACCGCCGAGGTTGACGTTTCCCGGGATACGGCGGCCTCAGTCCTGAGGTTCGTGCCCGTTGCGCCGGGCGTGGACGACCATGTCTCGGGCGGCCTTGGCGGCGAGACCCGGTCCGTGTCGGGTGGCGAGCAAGTGCAGGGCCAGGTCGATTCCGCCGGCGATGCCCGCCGCGGTCACTACCCGGCCGTCGGAGGTGAAAAAACAGCACGTCCCGCAGGACGGTCGCCCGGGGGGTGGCGGGCGGCGAACGCGTCCTGGAGGTCACGATCGAGGCCGCCACCGGAACGATCCGGTCACGGAGTGGACCATTCGGCGACACTCCTCGTTGGGACGGCGAAGCGGCGTTCCGGTCCGCGGACGCCCCGGATGCGTCAGGATGCCGAGCATGGATGCCGTACGGGTCGCCCTGTTGCGCGAAGTGCTTGCCGGGACGGAGTGGCTGCGCGCCACCCGCCGCTTCGCGGGTGTGCTCCGCTCCTCCGTCGTGCCGCACGGCGGCGGGCTGCTCCTGGTCGGCACCGAGTCGTACGAGCCATGGCACTTCGCCGCCCACCTCACCGACGAGGCCGCCTGGTCGGGGCTGCCGGAGCTGAGCCCCACGCTCGTACGCCATCGCACCGAACCGGGCGGGCCTCCGCATCTGTCGGTCGGGCTCGGCCGCCTGGAGGCGGCGCGGCGCGGCGAGACGCTCCTCGTGGTGGCGCCCGAGCGGCCCGCCGAAGGGCTGCTCGAACGCGTCCACGACGCGCGCCGCGCGGGCGCGACGGTGCTCGCCCTGGACGACGGCGACCGCGAGGTGCGGGGCCTGGTCCACGAGTCCCTGACGGTGACGCGGGACGCGGAACTGGACCTCGACACCGTGCAGCACCTGGTCAGCGCCGCGGCCGGCGAGAACACCCTGCCCCCGCAGCGCGGCCCGCGCCGCTTCCGCGACCGTCTGGGCCGCCTGGCCGACCAGTTGACGGCGCCACCGCCGGGACGCTGGTGACGATCCGTCGGCGGGTGGGGCGCCGAGGGCGGCCTGGCCTTCGCCAAACCCTCGGGCGCCGTCGACGGACCCCTTGCGGACCTCTTGGTGAACCGCCGGCGGGGCTGCCGGCGTACCGGCAGGGCGCCGCCGTGTACCGCTAATTCGTTTGATTGTGGAGCGCCGGGCCCGGAACATGGCGCCTCGTGCCTGACGAACCCCCCGCATCCCGACTGCGCTCGATCCTGCCCGACCTCGCGCCCTGGCGGGCCTCCGCCGATTTCCGGCTGCTCTGGGTGCAGGGCCTGATCACCAACTTCGGCAGCTTCATGGCGATGGTCGCGTTGCCGCTGCAGATCAAGGAGTTGACCGACTCGCCGCTCGCGGTGGGCGCGATGGGCGCGGTGGAGCTGGTCCCGCTGGTCGTCTTCGGGCTGTACGGCGGCGCGCTCGCCGACGCCGTGGACCGCCGCAAGGTCATCCTCGCCACCGAGGCGGGCCTCGGCCTGCTCGCGCTGGTCCTGCTGGTCAACGCGCTGCTCCCGAACCCCCTGCTGTGGCCGCTGTACGTGGTCGCCGCGGGCGTGTCCGCACTCGCCGGCCTGCAACGCCCGGCGCTCGACTCGCTGATGGCCCGAATCGTCCCGCACGACCAGCTGACGGCGGCGGCCGCGCTCAACGCGCTGCGCTGGCAGCTCGGCGCGATCGCGGGCCCCTCCCTCGCCGGCCTGGTCGTGGCGTACGCGGGCACGGCCACGGCGTACGCCACGACCATCGGCACCTTCACCGTCTCGGTGGTGATGTGCGCCCGCCTCACCCCGGCGCCGCCGGCCCACGACGCCAGAAAGCCCTCGCTGCGCGGCATAGCGGAGGGCGCCCGTTACGCGTGGTCTCGCCCGGTACTGCTCGGGACGTACGCCGTGGACCTGGCCGCGATGTTCTTCGCGTTCCCCAACGCGATCTTCCCGTTCCTCGCCGACAGCCTGCACGCCACCTGGGCGCTCGGCCTCATGTACGCGGCGGGCTCGGCCGGTTCGGTACTGCTCAGCCTCACCAGCGGCTGGACCTCGCGGGTGCGCAGACACGGCCTGTTCGTGGTGGTCGGGGCGGTGGTGTGGGGCGCGGCGATGGCCGGAGCGGGCGTCTTCGGCAACGTATGGCTGGTACTCGGCTGCCTCGCGGTCGCGGGCGCGGGCGACATGCTGAGCGGACTCGGCCGCTCCACCATCTGGAACCAGACCATCCCGGAGGAGCTGCGGGGCCGGCTCGCCGGGATAGAGGTGCTCTCCTACAGCGTCGGCCCGCAGCTCGGGCAGGTCCGGGCCGGCGCGATGGCCGGCTGGACCGGGACGAGGACCGCGGTGTGGTCGGGCGGTGTGGCGTGCGTGGCGGTGGTGGGGCTGCTGGCCGCCGCTCTGCCCAAGCTGATCACCTACGACGCGACGACCGACGAGGACGCGGCCCGCCGGCGCGCGGCCACCCAGCCCACGAGCGTGGCGGTCTAGGCGGCCGCGGCCCGCGGCCCGCGGCCCGCGGGCCCGGATTCCGGTACGGACACGGGTGGTGGGCGCCGGGGGGGCGCGGGACGGGCGGGCGGGGGTGGGTGCCCGTCCCGCGCGGCGCAGGCCGGCCCGTGCCGACCGGTTCAGCCGGGGATTTTCCCTGGGGCCGGAACTCCCCGCGCCGACGGAGATCTTGCGGGGCTTGGCCCGCGCGGCGATCGGGATGCGCTCCTGAGCCCCGGACGCGGCACCCTCCCGTTCGAAACGGACTGTCTCGTCATCGAACACCAGAAAATCTATGGCGGCCGCAGTAGACATTGATGGGTCTCGTGACTATGGTTTCTTTCGTAGCCGAGATCGAGAAGGCCCGGCAGAAACGAACTGCCGGGCAGCGGTAGCAGCAAGTGCAGTACGCAGTGCGGTGCGGTGGTGGAGTTCCGAAGCCAGAGCGGTTGCAGGACGGCGACGGAACTGACGACCGGACCGGGCGGCCCGCAGTAGTCAGGGGCCGCCACCAGCAGTACCGGCAGTACCCGCAGTACCAGCAGTACGCAGCAAGTGATCGGTTCAATCAGAGGGAAGAACGGAGGAGCAACGCCATCAGGATCGCCCGGGCGTGTGAAGAGAGCCCGGGTACCGCAGGACATCGCGATAGTGAGGTGGTCTCCGGTCAAGCAACTGCGATCCCCGCACCCCCGGCATTCAGGCCGGGTCGGCGGAAACAGAGAGTCGGCGCAGGATCAAGGCCGACAGATGGTGTAACCGTTCCTTCGGGGCTCTGGTGCCATGGCACACCAGAGCCCCTCAACGTGTTTCACGGAGAGGTGCAAATGACAGCAGTCGACTTCAACGGCCGTCTCGACGACGACGACTTTCCCGCCTACACCATGGGCAGGGCCGCCGAGATGCTCGGCACGACGCAGGGCTTCCTGCGCGCCATCGGCGAGGCCCGCCTCATCACCCCGCTGCGCTCCGCCGGCGGCCACCGCCGCTATTCGCGCTACCAACTGCGCGTCGCCGCCCGCGCCCGCGAACTCGTCGACCAGGGCACCCCCATCGAGGCCGCCTGCCGGATCGTCATCCTGGAGGACCAGCTCGAAGAGGCACAGCGCATCAACGCCGAATACCGCCGCGCGGCCGAGGCCGTGAACCCGTAGGCCGCTGCCGCCGGTACGGCACGGAAGCCCGGCACGCACCCCCGCCCCAGGGCCACGTCGACGACCGGGGCGGGAGCAGGCGGTTGATCACCGGGTGCGTACGGGCCGGTCGGTCACCGAGTCGGATGCGGCCGGGTAGGCACACTCAGTCGGTGCCGTCCTGCGGCGCCGACTTGTCGTGCCACTTGGGGTCGTTCTCCCACTCCAGGTTCCGCTCCTGCGCGCTCTGCATCGCGTGCTCGGCCTCGTCACGGCTCTGGTACGGGCCGAAGCGGTCCTTGGCCGGGCACTCCGGGCCCTCCTCGACCTTGTGATGGGTCAGGCAGTAGTACCACTCACCGGGCTTGCCGACGGTGCGCCTCTTGAACAAAGCCATGGATGCCTCTCCCTGGGATGGTGGCCCGGCGCCGGGGCGGCCCGGGACCACGGGGACCCGGTACCCGGTGGCCCGGGACCTCAAAGCCATGCTGCCCCACACCCGCTGGATAGACTCGCCGGCATGTCTGGCCAGCCGAAGTCGCAGTCCCTGCTCGTGCCCGGGGAGATCTCTCCGGCCCGCTCCGTCCCGGGCAACATCCGGCGTCCCGAGTACGTCGGGAAGCCCATGCCCACGCCGTACACCGGCCCCGAAGTGCAGACCCCCGAAACCATCGAGCTGATGCGGACCGCGGGAAGGATCGCGGCGCGGGCGATGGAGGAGGCAGCCAAGCACATCGCGCCGGGAGTGACCACGGACGAGCTCGACCGGGTCGCCCACGAGTTCATGTGCGACCACGGCGCCTACCCCTCGACCCTGGGTTACCGCGGCTTCCCCAAGTCGCTGTGCTCCTCCGTGAACGAGGTCATCTGCCACGGCATCCCCGACTCGACCGTCCTGAAGGACGGCGACATCGTGAACCTGGACGTCACCGCGTACATCGGCGGGGTGCACGGCGACAACAACGCCACCTACTTCTGCGGCGACGTCGACGACGAGTCCCGGCTCCTCGTCGAGCGGACCCGGGAGTCCCTCGACCGCGCGATCAAGGCGGTCAAGCCCGGCCGCCAGATCAACATCATCGGCCGAGTCATCGAGTCGTACGCCAAGCGCTTCGGCTACGGCGTCGTACGGGACTTCACGGGCCACGGGATCAGCACGGCCTTCCACTCCGGGCTCATCGTGCCGCACTACGACGCCCCGCACGCCACGACCGTGATCAAGCCGGGCATGACCTTCACGATCGAGCCCATGCTGACGCTCGGCACCCACGAGTACGACATGTGGGAGGACGGCTGGACGGTCGTCACCAAGGACCGCAAGCGGACGGCCCAGTTCGAACACACGCTGGTGGTGACGGAGACCGGTACGGAGATCCTCACGCTGCCGTAGCGCAGTGGAGCCACAGGGGCGGGGTGGGCGCCCCGCCGCCCCGACCGGGCCGGATCGGCCCGCCCCGGCCCGCCCCGGCCCGGTCCGGTCCAGCCTCGGGGATTTTTTCGATCATGTGTCGCGCCCGGGCCGAATGGGTACCTTTTTACCGACAGGTCGTCGGGAACCCGTTGACTTAGGTTTACCTAACCTGAGACGATCCGACTGGTTCCCGCACCCCTCGGTCTCCGGAGGCCCGCATTGACCATGCCCGTGACCACGCCGTTCTCCACGGTGATCCGCACCGCGTCGCACGAGCAGCACACGGAGGCGGAGACCTCGTCGTTCATGGGGGACCTGCTGGGCGGCCGGCTCGGTGTCGACGCCTACGCCCGCTACACCGAGCAGCTCTGGTTCGTGTACCGGGCCCTGGAGGAGGGCGCTTCGGCGCTCGCCGAGGACCCGGTGGCGGGGCCCTTCATCCAGCCGGAGCTGATGCGCACGGCCGAGCTGGAACGGGACCTGGCGCATCTGCGCGGGCCGGACTGGCAGCGTACGGCCACCCCGCTGGCCTCGACGGCCGCGTACGCCGAGCGGGTCGCCTCGTGCGCACGGCGGTGGCCCGCCGGATATGTGGCCCACCACTACACCCGCTACCTCGGCGACCTGTCGGGCGGCCAGATCATCCGCGACAAGGCGGAGCGCACGTGGGGGTTTGCCCGCAAGGGCGACGGCGTACGGTTCTACGTCTTCGAGGGGATCGCCAACCCGGCGGCGTTCAAGCGGGGTTATCGCGAGCGGCTCGACGCGGTGGCGCTGCGGGTGGACGAGGTGGAGAGGCGGCGGGTCGTGGCGGAGTGCAAGCGGGCGTTCGCCTTGAACACGGCTGTGTTCAGGGAGCTGGGCGAGGAGTTCCCCCTCAGCGCGTAGCGCTCCGCGGGGCTGCGGTGTTCATCGGGCCGGCACCGACTCGGCGCGGCGCTCGGCGTCCCTGAACTACTCGGTGCCGGCCCGCATCGACATAGCCGGCCCGTCATGGGGGTCCCCCCTGGCCCTTGAGGCCTTGGGGGAGATCGAGGACGAGCGCCCTTCAGGCGCGGACGGGGTCTGGGGCGGAGCCCCAGGTGGGTTGCCGGGTTACTCGGCCGCCCAGTTCGATCGTGCCGGCCGGGCCGGGGGCCGTCAGGAGTTGGGAGCCGGCTCCCTGGGTGATGGTCAGGGGGCGGCCGAGCTGCTGGGTGAGGAGCAGCGCGGCCGCCCCGGTCGCCTCGTCCTCGTCGATTCCGTCACCCCGCCCGGGGAAGCCACGCGCACGGATCCGGCCCGCCGCCTCGTCCTGCCAGGCCCACGCGTACACCCACTCCCCCGGCTCCGGCACCGCGAGGGCATCGACCTCGGCGGCCGAGGCGTACTGGCGCAGGGTGCGCGGCGGGGCCCAGCCGGGTTGGGCCGTGATCCATGTGAACTCACCGTCCCAGCGGGCCGGCACGTCGCCCACCGGCAGTTGCAGGACGTCGAGGTCGAGCAGCCAGGCCGTGCCGACCAGGGGGTGTCCGGCGAAGGGGAGCCGCGTGCCCGGGGTGTAGATGTCGACGGTGCCGCGCTTGGTGTCGTCCACGAACACCGTCTCGCTGAAGCCGAGTTGGCGCGCGAGCTCCTGCCGGGCCGCCTCACCCGGCACGGCGGCTCCCTCGCGCACCACACCGAGCGCGTTGCCGTGCCGGCCGTCCGGTCCGCAGAAGACCCGGAGTACGTCGTGTGCTACGTCCCCGTGAAGTACCCCGCCCCCGTCGAGTACCACATCCACGTCGAGTACCACATCCACGTCGAGCACCCCGTCCCCGTCGACCACCACGTTCCGTTCGTTCACCCCGCCATTGAAGCAGCGGCCGGCGCCGCGCTCGGGCGTGCTCGGTGGGCTCGGGGACGTAGATGAGAGGTGAATCACGTACCCCGTGGGTATCGGTCAGGTAAGCCTCGGTTAAGTTAGGTCCGCCTCAGTCGACCTGTCGACCCTGACCCAGCGTGGAGCCCGCATGCGACCCGTCCGTACCTCCGTAGTCACCGCCGCCGCCGCGGTGGCGGCCCTGACCGCCGTCACGGGATGCGCCGAGAAGAGCGACGCCAAGGCCGACGGATCCGGTTCGGTCCAGGTGACCGCCACCGACAGCTCCTGCAAGCTGTCGAAGAGCGAGTTTCCCGCCGGGCACGTCAAGTTCGACATCGAGAACAAGGGCTCCAAGGTCACCGAGGTCTACCTCCTCTTCCCCGACGACCGCATCGTCGCCGAGCGCGAGAACATAGGCCCCGGCCTCAAGCAGCAGCTCACCGCCGAGGTGAAGGCCGGCTCGTACGAGGTCGCCTGCAAGCCTGGCATGAAGGGCGACGGCATCCGCCAGAAGGTGACCGTCACCGGCGGCACCGAGGCCAAGCGCAACCCGCAGCTGGACACAGCGGTGGCCGAATACCGCAAGTACGCGCAGGAGCAGGCCGACGAGACGCTGCCCAAGGTGAAGGTCTTCACCGACGCGGTGCGGGCCGGCGACGTGGACGCGGCCAAGAAGGCGTTCGCCCCCTCCCGCCTCGGCTGGGAGCGCACCGAGCCCGTCGCGGAGTCCTTCGGTGACATCGACCCGAAGACCGACACCCGCGAGGACGCCCTGGAGAAGGGCCAGAAGTGGACCGGCTGGCACCGCCTCGAGAAGTCCCTCTGGGCCGACGGCAAGATCGGCGACGACGAGAAGAACCTCGCCACCGAGCTGGACAAGGACCTGACCGACTGGCAGAAGCGGGTCGGCACCGCCGAGATCACCCCGACCTCGATGGCCAACGGCGCCAAGGAACTCCTCGACGAGGTCGCCACCCGGAAGATCACCGGTGAGGAGGACCGCTACAGCCACACCGACCTGTCCGACTTCAAGGCCAACGTCGAGGGCGCGCAGAAGGCGTACGAGCTGCTCAAGCCGGTCGCCGCGAAGAACGACGCGGCGCTCACCACGGAGCTGGACAAGCAGTTCGGTTCCCTGAACACCCTCCTCGACCAGTACCGCACGGACAAGACCTCCTACGATTTCACTTCGTACGACAAGGTGAGCGAAGGTGACCGCAAGCAGCTCTCCGACGCCGTGAACGCGCTCGCCGAGCCGCTCTCGAAGCTCGCCGCAACCGTCGCGAAGTAACCCAGCAGCCAGGAGGAGACCGTCATGAGCGACACGACCGAGGCCACGGAGACCGGCAGGTCCCCCTCGCGCCGGGCGCTGCTCGGCTGGGGCGGAGCCGGGCTCGCGCTGGGCGCGGCCGCCGCCGGTGGCACGGTCGCCGTCGTGAAGAGCGGTGGGAGCGACGCGGTGCCCGCCGCCGACACGGGCGCCGCGGTGCCGTTCCACGGCGACCACCAGGCCGGCATAGCCACCGCCGTCCAGGACCGGTTGCACTTCGCGTCGTTCGACGTGACGACCAAGGACCGCGCCGAGCTGGTCCAACTGCTCAAGGACTGGACGGCCGCCGCGGCCGCGATGACTGAGGGCAAGACGGTCGGTGCGGGCGCCTACGGCGGTCTCGCGGAGGCGCCGCCGGACGACACGGGCGAGGCGCTCGGCCTCAAGCCGTGCCGGCTGACCCTGACCTTCGGCGTCGGCCCCTCCCTCTTCGCCAAGGACCGCTTCGGACTCGAAGCCAAGCGGCCCGAGGCGCTCGTCGACATCGAGCAGTTCCCCGGCGACAACCTCGACCCGGCGCGCAGCGGCGGCGACCTGTGCGTCCAGGCGTGCGCGGACGACCCGCAGGTCGCGGTGCACGCGATCCGCAACCTGGCCCGCATCGGCATGGGCAAGGTCGCCATCCGCTGGTCGCAGCTCGGCTTCGGCAAGACGTCGTCGACGACCCCGGACGCGCAGACCCCGCGCAACATGATGGGCTTCAAGGACGGCACCCGGAACGTGTCGGGCACCGACACCAAGGCGCTCGACGACCACGTGTGGGTCGGCGCCAAGGACGGTACCGACTGGATGACCGGCGGCTCCTACCTGGTGGCCCGCCGCATCCGGATGCACATCGAGACCTGGGACCGCACCTCGCTCCAGGAGCAGGAGGACGTCTTCGGCCGCGACAAGGGCGAGGGCGCCCCGGTCGGCAAGGCCAAGGAGCGCGACGAGCCGTTCCTGAAGGCGATGAAGCCGACCGCGCACGTACGGCTCGCTCACCCCGACTCCAACGACGGCGTACGCATCCTGCGCCGCGGCTACTCCTTCACCGACGGCACGGACGGACTGGGCCGCCTCGACGCGGGCCTGTTCTTCCTGGCGTACCAGCGTGACGTCCGCAAGGGCTTCCTGCCGCTCCAGCGCTCGCTGGCCCGCCATGACGCGCTCAACGAATACATCCAGCACGTGGGTTCGGCGATTTTCGCGGTCCCGCCGGGCGTCCGTGGCAAGGGCGACTGGTGGGGCCGGGGACTCTTCGGCTGAGAGGAAGACATGTTCGCCAACTACCTGATCGGCCTGCGCGAGGGACTCGAAGCGAGCCTCGTCGTGTGCATCCTCGTCGCCTACCTGGTGAAGACCGGTCGGCGTGACGCCCTGAAGCCGGTGTGGATCGGCATCTCGGTCGCCGTGATCGTCGCGTTCGCGTTCGGCGCGGGGCTCGAATTCGGCTCTCAGGAGATGACCTTCAAGGCGCAGGAGGCGCTCGGCGGTTCGCTGTCGATCATCGCCGTCGGCCTGGTCACCTGGATGGTCTTCTGGATGCGGCGCACCGCGCGGCACCTGAAGAGCGAGCTGCACGGCAAGCTCGACACGGCGCTGCGGATGGGCACGGGTGCGCTGGTCGCCACGGCGTTCCTCGCGGTGGGCCGCGAGGGCCTGGAGACCGCCCTGTTCGTGTGGACGTCGGTGCACGCGGCGGGTTCCGAGAACGGCACCGTCCAGCCGATGATCGGCGCCCTGCTGGGCCTGGCCACCGCGGTCTTCCTCGGCTGGTTGTTCTACCGCGGCGCCCTGAAGATCAACCTGGCGAAGTTCTTCACGTGGACCGGCGGCATGCTGGTGGTCGTCGCGGCGGGCGTCCTCGCGTACGGGGTGCACGACCTCCAGGAGGCGGACTTCATCCCGGGCATCAACTCCCTTGCCTTCGACATCAGTTCGACGATCCCGCCGGACAGCTGGTACGGCACCCTCCTCAAGGGCGTCCTCAACTTCCAGCCCAACCCGACCGCCCTCCAGGTCACCGTGTGGGCCCTCTACCTGATCCCCACGCTCGGCCTGTTCTTCGCCCCGGTAGGGTTCCGGAAGTCCGTGGGGGCTGCGAAGACCGAGGGGCAGAAGGCGGTTCATGAGCAGGGTGAGTCGGCTGATGGCGGGGCTCGCGACGGCGACCGTACTGACGGTGACCGCGAGCGGCTGCGTGACGGTGCACGGGGAGCGGGAAGTCGTACCGTCGGCGACGAGGGCTGAGGCCGCCCGGGCGCTCACCGATTTCACCGACGCCTACAACCGGGCCAACAAGGCCTACGACCCGGCCCTCGACGAGGGCCGGGTCACCGGCGCGTTCGGCGCGACCACGCAGGCCGGCTTCGCCGCCCGCCATGTGACGAGCCCGGCGGGCAACGCCCAGTACAGCCCGCTGGTGCTGGGCGACACCGCGTACACGATCCCCAAACAGGCAGGCTGGCCGCGCTGGTTCGTCGCCGACACCGACTCCAACCGCGACCGGGACGACAAGGGGCCGGGCGACACGCGCTGGCTGCTGCTCTTCCTGCGCGGCGGGCCCGACCAGGTGTGGAAGCTGGGCTACCTGTCGGTCCTGGGCGCCGGGGACGTGCCCGCGTTCAAGAAGGACAAGGACGGCTGGGCGGAGCCGGTGCGGCCCGACGACACGTCGCTCGCCGTCGCGCCGAAGGAGCTCAGCGCGGACTACGCGTCCTACCTCCAAGGCGGGAAGCCTCCCGTCTTCGCGGCCGGCGAGCACACCAGTGGCTGGCGGGACGCGCGGCGCAAGGACGCGGTGCGGTCGGGGCGGGTCAGCCAGTTCGTGGACCAGCCGCTGTCCGAAGGGGACTTCGCGCCGTTCGCCCTGCGTCTTGCCGACGGCCGGGCCCTGGTCTTCTTCACGGCCCGGCACTTCGAGCGCCAGACCGTGGCGAAGGGGGTCCGCCTGGACATCTCCCCCGACGAGAAGGCCCTCCTGACGGGTCGGGCCACGTCGTCCCTGACGAGGGAGTGGATCTCGAACGAGCTGGCGGTTGTTCCGGCGGCGGGGGCGGGGAGTGTGGTCGTGACCAACCGGGTGCAGGGCTTGGTGGGGGTACGGGGTGAATAGGCTCCCCCACCCAGAGCCCGCGCCCCCTGGGTGGGCCGACCTCGGCAGGGAGCTCGGGGAGGCATCCTCAGCGCCGGCTTCACGGTGCGGATCGTGGACACCCGGTCGCGCAGTTCCCCGCGCCCCTCACCCACTTGGTGCCAGACGGCACCCCCAGCCGTCAGGCGCTTGAAGACGAACGCCCACCCCAGCCCGTCCGGCGTTTGAAGACGCGAGCGCCCACCCCAGCCCGTCATGGGGGTCCCCCCTGGCCCTTGAGGCCTTGGGGGAGATTGAGGACGAGCGCCCTTAAGGCGCGAACGGGGGCGGAGCCCCAGGAGCTTGGACCTCAGCCCGTTTCCCGACCCCCGGAGGGCCACGGGCATGCTCGGCGGGGTGGGGCCGGGGTGGGGGACGTCAGCGGCCCAGGGGCCAGGCGGCGGCGTGGGGGCCGGCTTCGCCGGCGTAGCGGGCGCACGCGTCCGTCAGCGCCTCAAGAACGGTCAGCGGGTCCGGAAGCGCATGCTCCGGCCCCCGTACCCACCCCACGGAGAGCTCCCCCGGCAGCCGCGCGGGCGGCACGAGGACATAGCTCCCCCGGCAGTGCCACCGCAGCCCCGGATGCTCGTCCATCGTCTCGGGATGGCAGTCGAGCTCACAGGGCCACCACTCGTCCTCGTCCTCGGGCGTACCCCGCGTCGCGGTGAAGAACAGCATCCGCCCGTGGTCGCCCTCGCCCGCCGCCTCGGCGACCGGCCCGACGTCGATGCCCTCGGAGAGCAGCCGCGCCAACGCCTCGCGCCCCGCTTCGAGCGGCACGTCGAGCACGTCGTGGACCATGCCGGTCGCGGTGATGAAGTTGGCCTCGGGCTGGCCGAGTGCCCAGCGCTCGATCTGGGCGCGGTCGGTCGTCGACTGCGTCTGCCAGGCGAAGGAGACGGGGTGGCGGGCGGGCGTGGGACACCCCACGCGCTCGCAGGAACACCGGAATCCCACGGGGTACGCGGCGGGCGCGAGCGGCAGACCGGCGGCGGCCACGGCGAGCAGCAGGTCGAGCCGGCCCTGGTCCGCGCCCGGAGCGTCCTTGGGCCGCCTGCGCAGCCAGCGGGACAGTTTGCTCTCCTCGCCGCGGGAACGGCCGAACTCGGCGCCCATCTATCCCCTCACCTCACGGTCGACCGCAAAAAACTGTCGTCCAACGCTGAACATCGTCCCACCATCCTGCTCCCCGGGTGACCGCACCGGACATCCGGGGGGTGTGACATGGCCCGCCCATGACCGTCGGCCGACCTCCGCATGACCGGCTCCGGGCCATCGGGGGCCGCGGCCGCACACGTGAGCCAGGGCACACCACGCGTACCCCCGGTGTGGGAGGTACGGCTGAGGCGTACGGCGACGCACGTGCCATCGACGTACGGGTGAACCGCACGGGCCGGGTGAAAAACACCCGGACGGTGCACTGCGCGGACGGCCGCCACGGCGGACCATGGGCTGCACGCGGCCACACGTCAGTGTGGCCCAAGTCGCCCGTGAGGAGCCCTCATTGCCTCCTGCAGCCCGTGACCTCCGTACTCCGAGAACCGCCCGACCCCGGCGCTATCTGATGTGCCCACCGGCACACTTCAAGGTCACGTACTCCATCAACCCGTGGATGGACCCCGACAAGCCCGTCGATCTGCCGCTCGCCCTGGCCCAGTGGGAGGATCTGCGCGACCGGTACCGCGCGCTCGGCCACACCGTCGAACTGCTCGCCCCGCGCCCCGACCTGCCGGACATGGTCTTCGCCGCCAACGGCGCGACCGTGATCGACGGCCGGGTGCTCGGCGCCCGCTTCGCCCATCCCGAACGGGCCGCGGAGGCCGAGGTCCACCGCGACTGGTTCCGCGCGCACGGCTTCGCCACCGTCCACGAGCCGGCCCACATCAACGAGGGCGAGGGCGACTTCGCCGTCACGGACTCCTACGTTCTCGCCGGCCGCGGCTTCCGTTCGAGCCCGCTCTCGCACGACGAGGCCCAGGAGTTCTTCGGCCGCCCGGTCATCGGCCTCGACCTCGTGGATCCGCGCTACTACCACCTGGACACGGCCCTGTGCGTCCTCGACGACACGGCCGGCGAGATCATGTACTACCCGCCGGCCTTCTCCCCCGGCAGCCGGGCCGTGCTGTCCAGACTCTTCCCGCACGCGCTGATCGCCGAGGAGCCGGACGCGGCCGCGCTCGGGCTCAACGCGGTGAGCGACGGCCGCAACGTCCTGCTCCCCCAGGGCGCCGTCGGCCTCTTCGGCCCGCTGCGCGCACGGGGGTACGAGCCGGTCGGCATGGACCTGGGCGAGCTGCTCAAGGGTGGCGGCAGCGTGAAGTGCTGCACGCAGGAGCTGCGTACCTGATCCGGCCCATTGCGAACGAGGGACCCTAAGCCGGGTCCGCCGGGTCCGCGGGGTGGGTCGGCCACGCGTCGCCCCACTCCGCGTCCCGGGCCTCCCGGTACAGCGGACCCTGCCGCTTGCTGACCGTCTCGCGGCGCAGCCGCTCGTCCGGCAGGCACAGGTCGAGCAGCACCAGCCCCTTACGGATCTGGGGGCGCCGGACGATCCGCGCGCCGGCGGGCGACGGGACGAACCGGGTGGCGGCGACATAGCTGAACTTCTCGTCCTCGTACGCGAGCGAGCCGCCCTTGACCTGGCGGTGCAGCGACGAACGGGAGACGCGGGCCGAGAAGTGGCACCAGTCGGTGCCGGGCTCGATGGGGCAGGCCGCGCTGTGCGGGCAGGGCGCGGCGATATGGAATCCGGCCGCGATCAGCCGGTCGCGTGCCTCGATGACGCGGGCGTAGCCGTCGGGGGTGCCCGGCTCCACGATGAGGACGGCTCCGGTGGCGGCCCCGGCCGCCGCGTCCACCAGGGTGCGCCGGTCGTCGGCGGTGAGCTCGTTCAGGACGTACGAGACGGTGACGAGGTCGGCAGGGTCCAGGGCGAGCGCCGAGCCGATGCGGGCGCGCTCCCAGCGGGCGGTGCGCAGCCCGGGCACCCCGGAGGCCTCGGCGAGTTCACGGCCGACGGCGAGCGCGGGCTCGGCCCAGTCCAGGACGGTGGTGGCGACCGGCGTGTGCGCGTCCTGCCATGCCTCGGCGACCGCCCAGCTCGCGGAGCCGGTGCCGCCGCCGATGTCGGTGTGGGTGGCGGGCGTCCACGCTCCGGCCGCGTCCCGGAACGCGCCGAGGGCAGCGCGTACGGCCTCGAAGGTGGCGGGCATCCGGTACGCGGCGTACGCGGCAACGTCGGAGCGGTCGCGCAGCACCGGGGCGTGGGTGGGGACGGTGCCGCGGTAGTGGCCGATCAGCCGGTCGACGGCGCTCGCGGTCCCCGAGGGCGGCAGCCCGTCGAGCAGTCCGGCCAGGGTCGAGCGCAGGACGTCCGGGAGGGGGAGGGAGTGGTTCACCGGCAGGAGTCTACTTTTGCGGCGCCGCGTCCCCGGCCGTCATGGTGAACGGCTGGTGCGCGCGCTGCCAGGGGCGGCACAGGAGCAGGAAGCAGAGCAGCGCGCCGACCGCCGCGGCGAGCTGGACGACCGCCATGGGCACGGCGGTCGCGTCGCCCGCGATGCCGACGAGCGGGGACGCGACCGCGCCCACCAGGAAGGAGGAGGTGCCGAGCAGCGCGGAGGCGGAACCGGCGGCGTTCGGGGTGCGCATCAGAGCCTGGGCGTTGGTGTTCGGCATGGCGAGGCCCATCGCCGACATCAGCACGAACAGGCCGGCCGCGATCGGCGCGAGGCCCACGTCGCCGAAGACGCCGGACGTCATGAGGAGCAGGGCGGTGGCCGCCAGGGTGATCACGGCGAGGCCGAAGCCGAGCGCCTTGTCGAGGCTGACGCGGCCGATGAGGAGCTTGCCGTTGATCTGGCCGACGACGACCAGGCCGATGGAGTTCAGGCCGAAGAGGAGGGAGAAGGTCTGCGGGGAGGCGCCGTAGATTTCCTGCACGACGAAGGGCGAGGCGGATATGTAGGCGAAGAGCGCGGCGAAGGCGAGCCCGCCCGCCAGCATGTAGCCCGTGAAGACGCGGTCCTTGAGGAGTCCGCCCATGGTGCGCAGCGCCTCCCCGACACCGCCGGAGTGGCGGCGCTCGGGCGGCAGCGTCTCATGCAGCCACTTGAAGACGACGGCGGTGAGCACGGTCCCGATGACGGTGAGGACGGCGAAGACGCCCCGCCAGTCGGTCAGCCGCAGCACCTGTCCGCCGATCAGCGGGGCGACCACGGGCGCGACGCCGGAGATCAGCATCAGGGTGGAGAAGAACCGGGCCATCTCGACGCCGTCGTAGAGGTCGCGCACCACGGCCCGGGCGATGACGATGCCCGCGGCTCCGGCCAGACCCTGCAACAGGCGGAAGGCGATGAGGAGTTCGACATTGGGCGCGAAGGCGCAGACCGCGGTGGCCAGGACGTACACGACCATGCCGATGAGGAGCGGGCGCCGCCGCCCCCACTTGTCACTCATGGGCCCGACGACGAGCTGGCCGAGCGCCATGCCGGCGAGGCACGCGGTGAGGGTGAGCTGGACGGTGGCGGCGGGCGCGTGCAGCGCGCCGGTGACCTCGGGCAACGCCGGCAGATACATGTCCATGGAGAGCGGCGGGAGCGCGGTGAGCCCGCCGAGGACGAGCGTGACGAGGAGGCTGGTGCGGCGGAGGGCGGCGGAGGCCATGGGGGCCGTTCCGGTCCCACCGGTCCCGTCGGCCCCACTGGTCCTGTCGGCGCCACTGGTCCCGTGGACCACACGGCTGTCGTCGACGGCCGCGTCGGCCGTGGTCGGTATGGGGCCCTGGCTGTCCTGGCCGCCGCGCTCCGGCATCGTTCTCTCTCCTTGAAAGTTGAAACGAATACCCATGGTCGCAGTCGGCGGGCGCTGGCGGGACCACCCGGACCGCACAGAAAGGGAGGGACGGGTCACACCCGCCGCACCGGGTCGGGCACGTTCGGCGCGGGCCGGGCGCGCGGCTCCCACATCGCGGACGTGCCGTCTCATCCACCGGCCCCTCCCGTACGCTCCGGGCCCATGGACATCACCTCGCAGAAGTCTGCCGTCGTGACCGGGGCCGGGTCCGGCATCGGCCGCTCCGTGGCCCTCGCGCTGGCCGGCGCGGGCTGGTCGGTGGCGCTGGCCGGGCGCCGCGCCGAGGCGTTGGAGGAGACCGCCGCGCTGGCCGGCCCCGGTTCCCGCGTCCTGTGCGTACGGACCGACGTGACCTCGCCGGACGACGTGAACGCCCTGTTCTCGACGGCGCTCGCCGCGCACGGCCGGGTGGACCTGCTCTTCAACAACGCGGGCACGTTCGGGCCCGGCGGGGTGCCCGTCGAGGAGCTGTCGTACGAGGCGTGGCGTTCGGTCGTCGAGGTGAACCTGAACGGCGCCTTCCTCTGCGCGCAGGCGGCGTTCCGCGCGATGAAGGGGCAGACCCCCCAGGGCGGCCGGATCATCAACAACGGGTCGATCTCGGCGCACGCGCCCCGGCCGAACTCGGTGGCGTACACGGCGACCAAGCACGCCATGACCGGCCTGACCAAGTCGCTCTCCCTGGACGGGCGTCCGTACCGGATCGCCGTCGGGCAGATCGACATCGGCAACGCGGCGACCGAGATGACGCAGCGCATGCAGACCGGGATCCCGCAGGCGAACGGGGAGTTGGCGGTGGAGCCGGTGATGGACGCGCAGGACGTCGCGCGCACCGTGGTGCACATGGCGGAGCTGCCGCTGGAGGCGAACATCCAGTTCGCGACGGTGCTGGCCACGGCGATGCCGTACATCGGGCGCGGCTGAGTCCGCCTCTGCCCCCACCCCCCTTCCCCTCGCTCTGCCCGCCTCCGCCCGGCCCCTGCCGAGGGAGCTGGAATAGCCGGGCGCGTACGGCAGTTGGGCCGGTCATGACGAGCGACGCGCAGCCCGAGATCCTCCGCTACACCGCCTTCGCGAGCGACCCCTCAGGGGGCAATCCGGCCGGGGTCGTCCTGGATGCCTCCGGGCTCGACGACGGCGCGATGCTGGCGATCGCGGCCGACCTCGGCTACAGCGAGTCGGCGTTCTTGACGGCGCCGCCCGAGGGGCTCGGGGAGCCGGGCCGCGCGTTCACGCTGCGGTTCTTCAGCCCGAAGGCGGAGGTGTCGTTCTGCGGGCACGCCACCGTGGCGACGGCGCTCGCGCTCGGCGAGCGGATCGGCACCGGGGAGCTGACGTTCGCGACGCCGGCGGGCACGGTGCCGGTGACCGTCGCCGAGGACCCGGCGAGCGGCCGGCTCCGCGCCACCCTGACCAGCGTCGAGCCGCACTCCGAGCCCGTCGGAGAGAAGGATCTCGTCGAGGCGCTGGCCGCTCTTGACTGGCCGGCCGGCGATCTCGACCCGGCGATCGCACCCCGGATCGCGTTCGCGGGCGCCCGCCATCTGGTCCTCGGCGCGGCCACCCGCGAGCGCCTCGCGGACCTGTCGTACGACTTCGACCGGCTCACGGCGCTGATGCACCGGCTCGACCTGACCACCGTCCAACTGGTGTGGCGCGCCTCGGATTCGGTGTTCCACGTCCGCGACCCGTTCCCGGTCGGCGGGGTCGTGGAGGACCCGGCCACGGGTGCGGCGGCGGCCGCGTTCGGGGCGTACGCGCGTGAACTGGGCCTGGTCGCCGAGGAGTCGGTGCTGACCCTGCACCAGGGCGAGGACCTGGGCCGCCCCGGCGAGCTCACGGTGACGCTGCGCGCCGGTGACCCGCGGGTGCGGGTGAGCGGGGTGGGCACGCGTATCGAGGCGTGAGCGGGGTGGGCATGCGTATCGAGGCTGAGCAGCGTAGGCACGCGCATCACGGCGTGAGCGGCGTAGGCACGCGCATCACGGCGTAAGCGGCGGCGCCGGGGGCGGGACCGGTATCAGGCCTGGCCGGTCTCGAAACGGCTGATCCGGCCGGCGCCGTCGACGGTGAAGTGCCACGAGGTGCGCATCTCGCCCCAGGTGTCGTTGCGGTAGTTGGCGACCAGGCCGAGCCCGTCGCGGGTCTGCTTCTCGATGTCCATGTGGCCGCCGGCGGAGAAGATCTCGCGCTCGGTCCAGTCGGCGACGTCGCGGTCGGAGCCGTCGTCGGACATGGTGGCCCCGGGGGCGAGGGCGGCGGCGAAGGCGGCGCGGTCACCGGAGTTGAGGGCACCGACGAAGGCGCGGACGGCCGGGTCGGTCAGCTTGTCGAGGGCGATGGTCACGGTCTCTCCCGGTCGGTGGGGCGGGGGACGCCCGGGGGCGTTCACCTCTCAGGACACCCCAGCCGTCCCGGCCGCGCCACCGGTGCGCCCCCGGAAGGCTCAGGCGGCCCGGCCGCGTGGGAGCTCACCCGCTCGGTGGACGCAGACACAGCGTGGTGCACCGCACCGCCGGTGGGGTCACCCGCTCGGGAGACGCAGCGTGGTGACCGCGCCGCCGGTGGGGGCGTTGGAAAAGCGCAGGTCGATACCGAGTACGTGCGCCTGGCCCACGGCGATCGTGAGGCCGAGTCCGTGGCCCCTGCCGCGCCCCGGGTCGCCGGTGCGGAAGCGCTGGGGGCCCCGGTCGATGAGATCGGCGGGGTAGCCGGGCCCGTGGTCGCGGATCTCCACGACGGGCCCGTCCACGGTGAGGCTGACCGGTGGGGCGCCGTGCCGGTGGGCGTTGACGACCAGGTTGGCGATGATGCGGTCGAGGCGGCGCCGGTCGGTGCGTACGACGGCGTCCCGTACGACGTGCACCTCGCAGGGCAGCGCCGTGGCGAGCACCGCGCGCCGCACGAGCGGCCCCACCTCGTGTTCGGCGAGTTCGGGCCGCTCGGCGCCGGCGTCGAGCCGGGAGATTTCGAGAAGATCCTCGGTGAGGGTGTGCAACGCCTTGAGGCGGTCGTTGATCATCTCCTTGGGGCGCCCCTCGGGAAGCAGCCCGGCGGCGGCGAGCATCCCGGTGAGCGGCGTACGCAGTTCATGGGCGACGTCCGCGGTGAACCGCTTCTCGGACTCCAGGCGGCGTTGCAGGGAGGCGGCCATCGAGTCCAGGGCGACCGCGACGGCCGTCACCGCGTCGTGTTCGGCCGCCTTGCCGCCGGCCGGGATGCCGGTGCGCACATCGAGGTCGCCGTCGGTGATCCGGCGCGCGACGGTGGCCGTACGGTGCAGCCTGCGGCTGATCCGCCCCGCGAAGTAGGTGCCGGCCAGGGTCACGCTGCCCGCCGCGAGCAGCGCGGAGCCGAGGATCGCGGTGTCCATCTGGCGCAGGTGGTCGCGGGTGCTCTCGTACGGGACGGACAGTGCGAGCACCTGACCGCCGGCCGGTGCCGCCGCCCACATGACCGCCATGCCGCCGCGCTCGCCGACCATCAGGCCGCGCTCGCCACCCTCCGCCAACTTCCTCAGCGGGTCGGGGAGTTCGGGCGGGTTGAGGACGGCGGCGTGCCCGTCGGTGGTCTCCGTGCCGTACGCGTACTGCTTGAGCGCGGCATCGAGGTCCTGTCGCGCCTCCTTGCGGACCTCATCCACCCGCTGCCGGGTCAGGACGTTGTGCACGAGGACGCCGAGGATGGCGGCGACGGCGCAGGCCACCCCGGCGACGGTGAGCACGATCTTCCAGCGCAGACCGTACGTCCAGCCCGGGCGCAGCCGCTCGTGCCAGGGGGCCGTCACGCGGGGCCGCCGGGTGCGGGGGTGCGTGTGGTCGGCGTGGTCGGCGTCGATGTGGGCGTCGATGTGGGCGTGGGCGTGACGCAGGGCAGGCCCGAGGTCTGCCGCACGGCACGGCAGGTGTCGAGCTTGAGCTCGATGAGGGCCATCATCGAGCCGTCCCAGCCGTAGTGCGAGACGTAGACGAACCGGTCGTTCGAGGTGGGTTCGCGGATGGCGAGGTGCCCGGCGGCGAGCTCGACCCCTTCGAGGACCGCGCGCCGCGAGAAGACACGGGTGACGGCGCCGTCGACCACGTGGTAGACCCGCATCTCGCTGGCCCGGCCGTCGATGTCGACGGCGGTGATCAGCTCGGCGCGTCCGTCGCCGGTCAGGTCGCGCAGGACGGGTTCGCGCACCCCGCACGCGGCGGCCCGCGTACAGCCCGCGACGCGCTCGGCGGCCCGCCGGTCCACGAGCCGGCCGGTGCCCAGGTCCTCGCGCTCGGTGGCGCCGAGGTCCGCCTTGACCACGGCGAGCGGGTCGGCGTCCCGCAGGTCACCGGAGTCCACCTTGGCGACGCCGGGCACGGTGAAGGGCCGGCCGCGCTGCTGCTCGGAGCCGGGCGGGGAGGGCACGGAGTGGGGCCACAGCGGTTCGGGCGGTGCGACGCGCGCCGCCGCGCCGTCGCGGTGCAGCCCTTCCACGTCCGCACAGCCCGCCGCCGCGGCGACGAGGCAGAACGCCAGGAGGAGCCCCCGCCGGCCGGGGCGGCGGCGCGCGTCCGGACCCTCAGCCAAGTTGCCCGAGCATGCCGGTGACGGAGTTGAGCGCGGTGTGCAGCGAGGGGGCGACGGCCGTATCGGCGAGATAGAAGCCGAACCCGGCGCAGATGAGCGCGTGGGACAGCTTGGTGCCGCCTTTGCGCAAGAGGAAGAAGGCTCCCGCCGCGAGGGCGAGCATCACGGGAAAGTGCAGGGAAGGCACGGCGTTTTCACCTCGTGTCCCCGAGTCGAAATGAGCGGCACCGCCCCCGAGGAGGCGGGCCACCGGTTCCGTTCGTCCGGTACCGCACATCACGCTACGACCGGGGGTCGCGTTCCGCCACACGGAGGATGACGGGGTGACTTCGGAGGGTGATGGAAGCAGGTGAGGCGGCGCCCCGGGGTGGGTTGAGCTTGGCAAGGTGCCCAGCGTGGACATCCCCAGCCCGTCCGGTGCCGCTGCGGGATGACCCTGTGCTGGGCACCCGAGGGAGACATCCCCAGTCTGGGGCGGAGCCCCTGAGGCCCGGCTGTCACCTGCGGACCGTGCGTGGCCGGCCGCGCAGTTCCCCGCGCCCCCTGCAGGGCACCCGCCGTGGCGGAGCCACGCACGTGCCACAGCCCCGCGCCCCTGCAGGGCACCCGGCATCGAAAGGTCGCACCCACCGTGGCGGAGCCACGCACATGTCACAGCCCCCCACCCCACGGTAGGGCAGAGGGCAGACGAGTCGGGCTGTACGCCGGGTTCTGTACCCCGGGACCTCGCGGTCATCGGGGCGACGGCCATCCATCTAGGACCGGCGTTGCCGCCGGCCTCGTGCGGTCTACCCGCGGACTCGGGCAGGCTGCCCTCGATCGTCCGCGCAGAAGCACCGAGGTGCTCCCTCTTGACCTTGCTCCGGGTGGGGTTTACCTAGCCGCCTGAGTCACCTCAGGCGCTGGTGGTCTCTTACACCACCGTTTCACCCTTACCTGGGACCGAAGTCCCCGGCGGTCTGTTTTCTGTGGCACTGTCCCGCGGGTCACCCCGGGTGGCCGTTGGCCACCACCCTGCCTTGTGGAGCCCGGACGTTCCTCGGGAAGATCCAGAGGATCTCCACGCGGCCGCCCGCCCGGCTCGTCTGCCGTGCCGACCATGCTACCCGCAGCGGGGCAGCACGACGGCCGAGCCCCCGGCGCCGAACCGCGCGGCCGGCACCGGCACCCAGCACCGACGCCGCACCGCCCACACCCACCCCAGCACCGCACCCGCACTCGCACCCGCACCCGCACTCGCACTCACACCCGCACCCGCACCCGCTTGCCCCTGCCGCAGCGTCAACGTTTCTAATGGGGCCATGCGGATCTCGGAGATCGCCGCGCTGACCGGGGTGACCACGCGGGCGGTCAGGCACTACCACCACCTCGGGCTGCTGCCGGAACCCGCCCGGCTGGCCAACGGCTACCGGCAGTACACCGTGCGGGACGCCGTCGCGCTCGCCCGCATCAGGCGCCTCGCCGAACTCGGGCTCGGCCTCGACGAGGTGCGGGACGTCATCGCCGACGACGCCGGGCACGAACTGGCCGACGTACTAAGGGAGTTGGACGCGGGCCTCGCCCGCCAGGAAGAACGGATCCGGGCCCGGCGCGCCCGGCTCGCCACGCTGCTTGCCCGCGCCGAGCACCGCCCCCTCTCGGCCGACGACGAGTTCTCGCCCGAACTGGCCGACCTCTTCGCGGAGTTGGGTACGGCGTCGGAGCCGGCCGGCTCGGCCATGGCCGCCAAGGACCGCGAGCTGCTCGCCCTCATGACGACCGCCGCGCCCCCCGAGGAGCGGGAGCGGCTGCTTGCCGCCGTCCGCAACACGGCCGCGGCACCGGGCGCCGTCGAGCAGGCGCAGGAGGTGTACGCCCTGCTCGACGCGCTGGCGGACGCCGATCCTTCGGACCCCCGCGTCGAGACGGCCGCGCGGGCGCTCGCCGCCTGCCTGCCGCCCGAACTGGAGGAGAGGATCTCGGCGCACGCGACCGCCGACCTCGGCCCCGGTCACACCCACGACTCCGGCCACCCCCACGGCCCCGCCCCCGCCCCCGCCCCCGCCGGCCAGGGCGTGCTCAGGGCCTTCCTCGCCGACCTCGCTCCTGCCCAGGCAGAGGCAGTACGACGAGCCATGCTGAGCATGGCATCGCAGAAGGGCACGCCGACACCATGAGCCACGACGACGCCATGAGCCACGAGGACCCCCGCACGACCCCGCCCCGCCCCGGTCCCGCCCGGCGCGGCTTCCTACCCGAGCCGCTGGCCCGGCTACTGACTCACGAGGCCCGGGTGTTCAAGAGCTTCGGCCTGTGGATCACCCGGCGCAGGCATCAAGTGGGGCCTGCGGACCGGGCGTTCGGGTACGCGAGACCGCAGGCGGCGACGGTGTACGGCCTGGCCTTCGTCTGCGTCGTCGAGACGGTCGGGGTGTCGTTCCTGGTACGCGAATGGCCGGCCGTGCACGCGGCGCTGTTCGTCCTGGACCTCTATACGGTCCTGCTGGTCCTCGGCATGCAGGCCGCCGCCGTCACCCGGCCGCACGTGCTGACCCCGGACGCCCTGCGCTTGCGCGCCGGCGCCCGGGCGGACCTGATCATCCCGCTGGCCCATATAGCGCGCGTCCGCGCCGAGTTGAGATTCCAGGGCGCGGGCGGAGCGGCCCCGGAGGGCGTACTGGAGCTCCCCGTCGGCTCCCAGACCTCCCTCACCGTGGAGCTGACCGAGCCCGTCACCCACGTACAACTCCTGGGCGGGCGGCGGGAGGTGACGGCCGTACGCTTCCATGCGGACGAGTCGGCGGAGCTGGCGAAGGCGCTGCGGGCGGCCACCGCCGGGTGATCGGCGGCCGGGTCACGCGGGCGTGAACTGGACCTTCGCGGTGCCGGGGTCGGCCTGGGTGAGGCGGACGCGCAGCCGCTCGCCGAGCGGGAGGCTGCCGCCGCCCTCGATGCGGGCGACGACCGCGGGATCGGTCAAGTGGACGGTGCCGACAGTCGGTTGACGGTCCTTCACGTCGACGACCGTCGCGTCGAAGACCTCACCCACGCGGTCCTTGAGCAGCGCCGCCTCGACGATGTCCACGCTCTCGCGCTCCACCGTGTTGGCCCGGCTCGTGCCCTGCGCCATCTCCTTGGGCAGCGCGTCGAGCGCGGCCGCCACCCACTGGGGCGGGTCCTGCCCGGCCACCGCGGCGAGGCACAGCTCACCGGCGTACCGGTCCACGAGGCGGCGCAGCGGGGCGGTGCAGTGGGTGTACGGGGCGGCCACCGCGGCGTGCACGGCGAGCTGGGGCGCGGTACCGCCGGTGAACACGGAGTACCCGGCGCCGCGCAGCAGTGCGGTGCACTCCTGGAGGAACGCCGCGTGGTTCGGCTCGCGCGGATCGAGGGAGCGGACGACGGCGGCGTACGGGACGTGGTGGGGCCAGTCGATGCCCAGCGCCTGCGCCGAGCGGCGCAGCCGGGCGACCGCGCCGTCCGGGGCGCTGGGCAGGGTGCGCAGGATCCCGGTGCCGTGCGCCAGCATCAGCTGGGCGCCCGCGATGCCGGTGAGCAGGGAGATCTGGGCGTTCCAGCCGTCGGCGGGCAGCGGGGCGCGGTAGGTGAGGCCGTAGCGATGGTCCTGCTCGACGATCTCCTGCTCGGGGACGTTGAGCGAGATGCCGCCGCGGGCGACCTCCTGCTGTTCGCGCAGGGTGCCGATGTCGCGCAGCAGCGCCAGGGACTCAGGCGCGGTACCGGCGTCGATCTGCTTCTGTACGCCTTCGTAGTCGAGCTTGGCGCGGCTGCGGACCAGGGCGCGGCGCACGTCGGTGTCCGTGGTCGCGCCGTCCGCGTCGAGATCGATCCGCCAGAGCAGCGCGGGGCGGGTGGCGTCGGGGAGGAGGCTGGCGGCGCCCTCGGAGAGCACGGTGGGGTGGAGCGGCGTCTTCTCGTCGGGGAAGTAGAGCGTGGTGACGCGGCGGTGCGCCTCGGCGTCCAGGGCGCCGCCCGGCGTGACGAACGCGGCGACGTCGGCGATGGCGTAGTACACGCGGTAGCCGCCGCCCGCCCGGCGCTCCAGGTACATCGCCTGGTCGAGGTCGGTGGAGGTGGGCGGGTCGATGGTGAAGAGCTCGATGCCGGTCGCGTCGTAGGCCGGCAACCGGGGCGAGGCGGCGGCGCGTGTCGCCTCCGCGAGGACGTCATCGGGAAACTCCGCGGGAACCCCGAGCGAGGCCCGCAACGCGTCGAACGCGGCGCACAGGGGGTCCTCGGCGGTGCGTTGCACACGGAGACGACGGCGGGGCATGTCTCCGAGCGTAGGGCCGACCACGACCCCCGGCACGTCGTACCCACCGCCGCTCGGCTCCGCCCTCGTCACCCCGCCAAGCAAAATCCAGCCCCTCGCGGCGTTTGAGGAGCGGGGTCCGGGGCGGATGCGGAGCCCCGTGCGGTGCCGGGTCCATCCCACGGCTTCGGGAGGCACCGGCGCGCTGAATCAGCCACTGCGGCGTTTGAGGAGCGGGGTCCGGGGCGGAGCCCCGTGCGGTGCCGGGGTGCCTCTCGGCCCGCGGAAGCTCAAACCCGCCCAAGCCGACCGCAGCGCTACGCTGGCGCGAGGGGCCGCACCCCCTCCCCCGACGTACACCAAGGAGAATCGCCGTGCTGGTGCTGTTGCCGCCCTCCGAAGGAAAGGCCGCTTCGGGTCGCGGGGCGCCGCTGAAGGCGGAATCGCTGTCCCTGCCGGGCCTCGCGCGGGCCCGCGCCACGATCCTCGACGAGCTCGTCGAGCTGTGCGCCGCCGACGAGGACAAGGCCCGCGACGTGCTGGGCCTGAGCGAGGGGCTGCGCGGCGAGATCGCCAAGAACGTCGAGCTGCGCACCGCGGGCACCCGCCCGGCCGGCGAGATCTACACCGGCGTCCTGTACGACGCCCTCGGCCTCGCCACCCTGGACGCCGCGGCCAAGCGCCGCGCCGCGAAGTCGCTGCTGGTCTTCTCGGGGCTGTGGGGCGCCGTCCACACCGGCGACCGTATCCCGTCCTACCGTTGCTCGATGGGCGTGAAGCTGCCCGGCCTCGGCGCGCTCGGGGCGTACTGGCGGACCGTGATGGACCCGGTCATGACCGAAGCCGCGGGCACGGGCCTCGTCCTGGACCTGCGCTCCTCCGCGTACGCCGCCGCATGGAAGCCCAAGGGCGCCGTGGCCGGGCGCACCGCCACCGTCCGGGTGCTGCACTCACAGACCGTCGACGGCGTCGAGAAGCGCTCGGTCGTCAGCCACTTCAACAAGGCGACCAAGGGCCGGCTCGTACGCGATCTGCTCACCGCCGGCGCCGCGCCCGCCGAACCGGCCGAGTTGGTCGAAACCCTGCGCGGCCTCGGATACGCCGTCGAGGCCGAGGCACCCGTGAAGCCGGGCCGCACCTGGTCCCTGGACGTGATCGTGACGCAGATCCACTGATCCACTGATCCACTGAGCGACTGAGCGACTGAGGGACTGAGACGCAGCCCCCAGAGCAACCCACCGTTGCAGCATGCGCAACGCTCGTTGCGCAGAACGCAGGGCCTCGGCAGGATGGGCGCATGACGCCCTCAGTCGAGCCCTCCTCCACCCCTGCCTCCGTCGCCTCCGTCCTGGATCTCGCGCCCGTCGTCCCCGTGGTGGTCATCGACGACGCCGCCGACGCGGTGCCGCTCGCGCGGGCGCTGGTGGCGGGCGGTCTCCCGGCGATCGAGGTGACCCTGCGCACCCCGGCCGCGCCGGGCGCGATCCGGGCCATCGCCGCCGAGGTGCCGGGCGCGGTGGTCGGGGCGGGCACGGTGCTATCGCCGGGCGGGGTCGCGGAGGCGGCAGGTGTGGGGGCCCGTTTCCTGGTGAGCCCGGGCTGGACGCCCACCCTCCTGCACGCGATGCGAGACTCGGGGCTGCCGTTCCTGCCCGGGGTCGCGACGGCGTCCGAGGTCGTGGCACTGCTCGAACAGGGCGTACGCGAGATGAAGTTCTTCCCGGCGGAGGCGGCGGGCGGCACGGCCTATCTGAAGTCCCTCGCGGGCCCGCTCCCCCAGGCCCGCTTCTGCCCGACCGGCGGCATCTCGCTCGCCTCGGCCCCTTCGTATCTGGCCCTGCCCAACGTGGCCTGCGTGGGCGGCACATGGATGCTCCCACCGGACGCGATCGCCGCCCGCGACTGGCCCCGGGTCGAAACCCTGGCCCGCGAGGCAGCAGCGCTGCGAGCCTTCTAGGGACACGGGCGCCTCCAGGGGCCCCGCCTCACCCCGCCTTCAGGAGCGCCGGGCCATCAGCGGCGCCGGGCCCTCAGGGGCGCCGGGCTTTCAGGGGCGCCGGGCCCTCAGGGGCGCCGGGCTTTCAGGGGCGCGGGGAACTGCGCGACCAGCCACCCACGACCCGCACCCCCCGTTATGTTTTCCGCGGTTCCGCAACGGAGCCGCTGGCCTCCGGGCTCGGCATGACTGTGTCCCCCTGTCGAAGGAATGACCTGGGGG
>NZ_JBEZKW010000042.1:0-71637 GCF_040651795.1 Streptomyces sp. NPDC048361 | reverse complement strand
CGCCGTGCCGCCACTTGTAGCGCTCGTTCTTCTCGATGGCGGGCCCAGGAGCGGAGCGACGATGCCGCGCAGCCCCTCGACATGGCGATAGTGATGCCCTATGAGGCCGGCGACCCGAGCGGCTTCGACATGGCCGGCGGTGTCGTCCACGAACAGGCATCTGCGGGGGTCGGCACCCGCCTGCCGGGCCGCGGCCTCGAAGACCCGGGGGTCTGGCTTGGCGAATCCGAGACGGGCCGTGTTGACGACGGCGTCGAACGCGTCGGCCAAGCCGAGCAGATGGAGGTCGTCCTCCAGGCGGGTGGTGGCGTTGGACACCAGCACCAGCGGGATCCGGCCGCGTAGGCCGGCGAGGAGGGCCAGCACCTCGCCGTCCACCTCCCCGGCCACCGCGCTCCACCTCCGTACGGCCTCGTCGGCCCGGTCGGCGCCGCACGTCCCGGCGAGGTCCCGCGCCACCCGCGCCCGCCACTCCGCGTCGCTGATCACCCCGGTGACCGCATCGGCGAGCAACGCCGGCCGGAACGCCGCATCGGCCAGCGTCCCCTCGGGGAGCCCGGCGGCACGGTCGAGCGCGGTCATCCCGTCCGGATCCCACCGGCGCAGTACGCCGTCGAAGTCGCAGAGCAGGGCGTCGACGCGGGGTGGGGGTGCAGCCGTGAACACAAGGTGATCCTGCCAGGGGTGCGCAGCCCCGCTGCCTCGGGGCTGGCCGGCCTGTCCCTCACGCGCCCGCCCCGGCTGCGCTGCACCGGCCAACCCGCATCCCGGCCTGCCCGCAGCCCCGGCCGGCCCGCACGAGCGCCGTTCGGCACGAACGGGGTCCGGGGCGAAGTCCAGGTCGGACGGTGGGCGTCACGCCTCGGCGAGGGGGGAGCTGGGCGCCGCCTGGAGGGGGCTTCCCAGGCCCAGCAGGGCGCGCTCCAGCGCGTGGAGGTGGGCCAGCGCCGGGTGTTCCGCCGAGGCCGACGCGGGCTGGTCGAGTGGCAGCGGGCGGGCCGAGGCGCTCGGGGCCGAGGGGGAGGAGACCAGGACCGCCACCGCTGCCTCCACCCGCTCGCACGCCGCGGTGAGGCGCTGGTCGTGGGAGGCCTCGGCGTCGGCGGCCACGGTGGCCAGGTTGCGCGCCTCCCGGGCACAGTCGTCGAGGTATCCCAGGATCTGCCGCGCCCGCGCCTTGCGGGCCCGCACGGGGTTGAGCGGGTGCACGAGCGGCGCCAGCGAGAGCCGGACCCTGGCGAGGGTGAGCTCCAGCTGGGCGATGTGCGGCAGCGGGTCGGCGTCGTCACCGGCGAGGCGGGCCGCCGCCGCGGCGGCGGACGCGCGGACGCTGTGCAGCGCATGCCGCACCCAGGCGTCCGTCGTGGCGTGGGTGGTGATGGGCAGCACGATCAGGACGGCGAGTACGGAGCCGGCCATGCCCACGCCCGTCTCGAAGAAGCGCAGGGCCAGCAGGTCGGTGTCGAGGACACCGAGGAGCCCGTAGAGCAGGCTCGCCATGACGGTGACGCAGAGCATCATCCAGGTGTAGGAGACGGCCGCCGCGTAGAAGATCCCGAAGACGCACAGCGCGATCAGCACCGCGGTGGGTATGGGCGCCCCGTGCAGCGGCACGGCCACCGCGAGGCCGATCGCGACGCCGATGACCGTGCCCAGGACCCGGCGGAACCCGCGCACCAGGGTCTCGCCCCGCGACGTGGTGTTCACGAAGATCCACCAAGTCGCGCCGACCGCCCAGTACCAGCGGTCCGGCGACAGCAACTGGCCGACCGCGAGGGCGAATCCGGCCCCCGCCACGGCCTGCACGGCCTGCCGCGTCGTCGCCCGGTACAGCCCCCGGCCCGCCGCGGGTGCCACCACCGCCGCGGCCGCCGGCACGCCGCGCTCGTAGCACCACGCGCCGAACCGCACGGCTGCCGCGATCGCGAGGGAGAGCAGGACGGCCTCGTACAGTTCGGGCAGCTGGCTCGGCACCATGTGCAGGAACTGGGCGACGAAGAACGACATGAAGGCGAACACGCCGAGCGCGTGGCCGCGCGGACCCCAGCGCCGGGCGTAGACACCGGCACCCACGATGGCGAGGAACGCCACGTCGCGTGCGACGGGAACGCCGTGCAGCGAGGCCGCGAGGGCGAAGACGGGCAGGCCGGCCACCGGCAGCAGCGCGGTCGTCGTCGCCTGACCGCGCACGGTCGGGTCGGTGACGGTGAAGAGCGCGAGGAGGGCCGACAGGCCCCCGGTGATCGCCGCGACGAGCGAGTGGCCTGCCAGGCCGCACGCCACGACGGCGAGGCCGATCCCCAGGACGGCTCGCGACGCGCTGCGCAGCCGCAGCCTCCCCGGGTCGGGAGCCACGAACACCCTCTTCACCACGGACCCACTGCTCCTTGTCTCGGCTGGACATGAGAATGGCGCTGCGGAGACCACAGCGCCATCGACCCACCCATGACAACACTTCACGGCCCATTGGCTCAACTCGCTCGTGGGCTTCTGTGCCAATGGCCCACTGTTGAAGTGCTTCTTTCGTCCACGCAGGCCCATCGGCCCAGGCGGGCGGGCTCCCAGGCCGCGACCGCCGCCCCAGCCTTCGCGGCGCGACAGTCCCAGCCCATCGCCCCGGGCACGCCGGCTCTCAGGCCGCGAGCGCCGCCACGACCTTCGCGGTGAGACGTTCCAGATAGTCGTCGCCGGTCGGGGTGCGGACCACGGCCAGGCGCCAGTTCGACGACGAGTCCTTCTCCTTCGAGACCCTGCGGGCCGCCGGATTCACCGCCTACCAGGGCGCCGACCTCGGCGAGATCCTCGCCACCGCGCGCGCCATCGAGGACGGCGACGAGCCGAGCTGGCACCGCTCATGGAAGGCGACCGCCGAGCGGGTGGCGGCCATCGGCGAGCAGGCGCTCGTCGCCGGTCACCGGGTCAGCGCCCGCGAGGCGCTCCTGAGGGCGTCGAACTACTACCGCACCGCCGAGTTCTACCTCCGCTACACGCCCGCCACCGACCCCGAAGTGACCCTGCTGTCGACCGCCTCCCGACGGACCTTCGCCGCGGCCGTGACGCTCTTCGACACACCCGTCGAGACCGTCGCCATCCCGTACGAGGACACGACCCTGCCCGGCTACCTCTTCCTCGTGGACGACAGCGGCGCCCCGCGCCCCACCGTCATCTACACCAACGGTTACGACTCCACGGCGGAGGAGTCCTACTTCGTGATCGCGGCGGCCGCCCTGCGCCGCGGCTACAACGTGCTCGCCTTCGACGGGCCCGGGCAGGGCGCGGTGCTGCGGGAGCAGAAGATCGTCTTCCGCCCCGACTGGGAGGCGGTGTCCACCCCGGTCGTGGACTACGCGCTGACGAGGCCGGAGATCGACCCGGGCCGCATCACCCTGTTCGGGTACAGCCTCGGCGGGTATCTCGTGGCCCGCGCCGCCGCCCGCGACCACCGGGTGGCCGCGCTCATCCTCGACGACGGCGTCCTCGACTTCGCCGGCGCCTTCAAGCTCGCCCTCCCGCCCGAGGTCGTCTCCTGGATCGACGAGGGCCGCGACGAGCCGGCCGAGGCCGCCCTCGCGGCGGCCGCCGCCGAGAACACCCAGGTGCGGTGGGCCCTCAACAACGGCGTCTGGGCACTCGGCGCCCAGTCCTACGTGGACCTCATGCGCCGAGGCCGCGCCTACACCCTCGAAGGCTGCGCGGACAAGATCGTCGCCCCCACGCTGATCCTGGACGCCGAGAACGACCAGTTCTTCAAGGGGCAGCCCCATCAGCTCGCGGAGAAGCTCGTCAACGCCCCCGCCACTCTGGTCACGCTGTCGGAGGCCGAGGGCGCCGGCGAGCACTGCCACGTCGGCGCGTTCCACCGCGCCCACCAGGTCATGTTCGACTGGCTCGACACGGTCCTGCCGACGTCCGCCTGAACCGCGCCCTGCGGCCCCCGGCACGGGCGGCGTGCTGCCTGCCGGGACGGCACGGGCGGCGTGCATGCCGGGGCCGGCGGCGTGCATGCCGGGGGCAGCCGGGCCAGGGCGTGCAGCGGGCCCCGCCGTCGGTTCAGTGGCCCTTCAACAGGCCCCGTACGTACGCGGCCTGCCCGGCGTGCTGGAGGTCGTCGCCGATGACGCTGATCAGCCGGACGCCGAGCGTCACGTGCGGAGTCCACCGCTCGTCGACGACACGGTCGAGCGCCGCGTCGTCCAGGCCCCGGACGAACGCCAGGGTCTGGGCGTGGACGGCGTCGTAGTAGCCGCGCAACTGCTCGGCGGAGATGTCCTTGACCGCCGCCACCTGCTCGGCCGTGTGCCCGTATCCGGTCTCCTCGTCGCCGAGTGCCAGACCGAACCGGTCGGCCCAGCCCTTGCCCGTCCACACCTGGTCCGCGCCGGCGGCGTCGGCGATGTGGTCGTCCTGGACGCGCGTCAGATGCCACACCAGCCAGCCGATCGAGTTCGCCTCGCCGTCCGGCCGGAACGCGAGTTCCTCGGCCGAAAGACCCTCGACGGCGGCGTGCACTTCCTCCTGGACACGTCCGAACGCGTCCGCCACAACCTCTGCAGTGTTCATCCGTCCATCCTCACGCCATCGCTCCGGCCACGGGCGTCGCTGCCCGCTCGACGCCCCGCGCGTGCCCCGTTCGCCACCATCCTCACAAAAACCAGCGGCCGCGGCCCGTCAGCCGTCGAGCGCGGACATCGCCGCGGGCGCCCCGGAGAGCTCGCCGGCGAGTTCGCGTACGACGGCCATGTCGCTGAAGGGGATCAGCCGGTCCTGGACGATCTGGTGCGGTTCGCTGCCCTTCCCCGCGACGAGGACGATGTCGTGCGGCCCCGCGGCGGCCAGCGCCGACTCGATCGCCCGGCGCCGGTCGGCGACGCGCTCGAAGGGGGTGCCGGTCGACGCGACGCCGGGGGCGATCTGATCGAGGATCGCCTCGGGGGACTCGGTGCGCGGGTTGTCCGAGGTGAGGACGCACAGGTCGGAGAGGCGTCCGGCGATCTCGCCCATGGCCGCACGCTTGGTGGTGTCGCGGTCGCCGCCGCAGCCGAAGACGGTGATGACCCGGGCCGTGGCGAAGGTGCGGATCGCGGTGAGGATCTTCTCCAGCGAGTCCGGCGAGTGCGCGTAGTCGACGATCACGCAGGTCCCCCGCCCGGTCACATGGCGCTCGAACCGGCCCGGTACCGGCGGCATCGACCGCAGCGCGCCGACGACCACGTCCAGGTCGTGGCCGAGCAGATGGCAGGTGGCGAGGGTGGCGAGCGCGTTCGACACGGAGAAACGGCCGGGGACGGGGATCGCCGCCGGGTAGGCGCGCCCCTGGTGGTGCAGGGTGAACCGGCTGCCGGCGGCGTCCATCGCGATGTCGGCTGCCCGGTAGTCCGCCTCCGTATCGAGGGCGTACGTGGTGGTCGCGTCCGGCATCAGCCGGCGCACGGTGGCGCCCAGCGGGTCGTCGAGGTTGACCACGGCACGGCGGCACAGGCCCTGGAACAGCCGCAGTTTGGCGTTGCCGTAGTTCTCCATCGAGCCGTGGTCGTCCAGGTGGTCCTGGGTCAGGTTGGTGAAGACCCCGAGATCGATGTGGGCGTCGTCGGCGCGGTGGGTGAGCAGCGCCATGGAGGTGGCCTCCAGCACCACGCCGCTCGTGGCCCGGTCGCGCATGTATCCCAGCAGGTACTGCAGGTCGGGTGCTTCCGGCGTGGTCAGGACCGACCGGGGCATGGGGACGCGCTCGTCGCCGATCCGGCTGCCGGAGGTGCCGATGACACCCACCCGCGCGCCCGTGGCGATCCGGAGGACCGACTCGACCATGTAGGACACCGAGGTCTTGCCGTTGGTGCCGGTCACCGCCACCACGTCCATCGAGCGGCCCGGTTCGCCGTAGTAGCGGGACGCGATCGCCGAGGCCGCCACCCGGGTGTCCGGCACGCGTACGACGCACAGGCCGTCCGCGGGCGCACAGGTGCCCTTTCCCTCCGCTCCCTCCGCTCCCTCCGCTCCCTCCACGAGGACGGCCACCGCCCCGAGTTCGACGGCCCGGGCCACACCGTCGGGTCCCCCTTCGTGGTGGCCCGGCACGGCGAAGTACATCGCGCCGGGGGTCACCCGGTGGGCGTCGAACGTGGGCGGCGCGCCGATCACCGTGTCGGTGTCGCCGTGGAGGACCTCGTGGCGAAGGCCTTGCAGGAGCTCGTTCAGTTGCATAGCTGTCCCCTCGATGGCGGACGGCCGGCGCGCGCCGTGAGGAACGGGCCGGACACCGCGGTGATGACCATGGACCTGGCAGTCCGGCGCCCGTGAGGGTGCCCGACGGTCGGGGATCGTGCTGGTGGGGCCGGCGCGGTCCGGAGGCGGGGCGTCGGCGGCCGGCGCGGCGAAGCGGGGCGGCGGCGTGGAGTGGATCCGTACGAGATGCGCGCCGTACTCACGCGGCTTCGAGATCGGCGGCACAGCGGCCCGGTGACATACGACTCGACGCTGCGCGAGTCTACGCCCGGCGGGACAGGGTGATCACCCACGCCGATCCCCGCCCCCCGGGGAACGACCATCGCCCACACGGGCCCCCGCCCACCGGGGAACGATCGTCGCCCACGCGGGTCCGCGCCCGGCGCGCTGCGAGGACAGCTCGCCGAGGCGGACCATCGGTACAGTCGCAACCCAGTCAGTCGAACCAGCCCACCAGCCGGAACACCGAGAGAAGGGACCCGACGAGACGTGGCCGTGGACACCCTCGACACCCGGATTCTGCGCCTGCTGATCGAGCAGCCGCGCACCAGCATCCGTGAGTACGCCCGCATCCTCGGCGTCGCCCGCGGCACGCTCCAGGCGCGGCTCGACCGCATGGAGCGGGACGGTGTGATCACCGGCACCGGTCCTGTGCTCTCCCCCGCGGCCCTCGGCCACCCGGTGCTCGCCTTCGTCCACATCGAGGTGACCCAGGGGCACCTCGACGAGGTGGGTGACGGGCTGGCAGCCGTGCCCGAGATCATCGAGGCGTTCTCGATCACCGGCGGCGGCGATCTGCTGACCCGCGTGGCGGCCCGCGACAACGCGCATCTCGAAGACGTCATCCAAAGGCTCATCCGGCTTCCGGGGGTCGTACGCACCCGCACCGAGGTGGCGCTGCGCGAGCGGGTCGCGCACCGGCTGCTGCCGCTGGTCGAGTCGGTGGGCCACGCCGCAGCGCGCTGAACGCACCCACAACCGGACGGCTGGGCGGCCGGACGGATGAGCGGCCGGACGGATGAGCGGACGGGAGGGCGGACGGACGGGAGGCAGAAGACCCAACTCCCGCACGTGCGCGGGCGATTGACGGTAGGTCTGGACCAATCTACGGTGTGGGGCGCCACTCCTCGTACCTCCTTCAGGCCCCCCACGGTTCCGTCAGGTCCCCCCACGGTCCGGATCCGCCGCGCCCCCGCTCCAGCAGCGGCGCTCCCGGAGCCAAGGAGCACAGCATGATCGGTCGTACGGTACGTCTACTGGGAGTCGGCCTGGTGCTGGCGCTCGCCACGCAGGCCCCGGTCGCCGCCGCACAAGCCCCCGGCGCCGCCCAGGCTCCGGTCGCTGCCGCGTCGAAGGCGTCGAGCGCGTCGAGCGCGGACACCTGCGCGGTCAAGCCGCGCCCCTCCGGCAAGGTGCTCCAGGGCTACTGGGAGAACTGGGACGGGGCCGCCAACGGCGTTCACCCGCCGCTGGGCTGGATACCCCTCACCGACTCCCGGATCCGCACCCACGGATACAACGTCCTCAACACCGCCTTCCCCGTGATCCGTTCGGACGGCACCGTCCTGTGGGAGGACGGCATGGACGCGACGGTGAAGGTGCCCACGCCCGCCGAGATGTGCCAGGCCAAGGCGGACGGCCAGACGATCCTCATGTCCATCGGCGGGGCCGCGGCCGGCATCGACCTGAGTTCCAGCGCCGTCGCCGACCGGTTCGTGGCGACGATCGTGCCGATCCTGAAGCGGTACAACTTCGACGGCATCGACATCGACATCGAGACCGGCCTGGTGGGCAGCGGGAACATCGCCACGCTCTCCCCCTCGCAGGCCAACCTCATCCGCATCATCGACGGCGTCCTGGCGCAGATGCCGGCCGGCTTCGGCCTGACGATGGCGCCGGAGACCGCGTACGTCACCGGCGGCAGCGTGACGTACGGCTCGATCTGGGGCGCCTACCTGCCGATCGTGAAGAAGTACGCCGACAACGGCCGGCTGTGGTGGCTCAACATGCAGTACTACAACGGCAGCATGTACGGCTGCTCCGGCGACTCCTACGAGGCCGGCACGGTCGCCGGGTTCACCGCGCAGACCAGCTGCCTCGACAAGGGCCTCACCGTCCAGGGCACCACGGTCAAGGTCCCCTACGACAAGCAGGTCCCCGGACTGCCCGCCCAGCCCGGGGCGGGCGGTGGCTATATGACACCCGGTCAGGTGTCGCAGGCGTGGAACACCTACGGCGGCCGGCTCAAGGGCCTGATGACCTGGTCCCTCAACTGGGACGGCTCGAAGAACTGGACGTTCGGCGACAACGTGAAGGCGCTCCAGGGGCGTTGAGGTGTCCTGGGCGTGCCACCCAGGCAAGCGGAAGGACGCCTTCCGAGAACCTGCACATCCCGTGCGCAGACCCGTTACCGAGGCGGCTGCCAGGCTTTCGGACGCCGCCCCGGACAGCGGCTTTGGTGCGGGAGTGTCCCACTTCGGATAAACCTGGAAAGGGAAAAGTACGGGCTTCGGGAATTCATCTCGTGAAGCTCGTGAAGAACCTGCCACCAAATCATGAACGTGCCTGCACGCACTGCCAATTCGAAGGGGGACACACGGCCTGCTCAGTGCCGCGGCGATTGGCTGCGCACGCAGTCGGCGTGTTTTGATCCTGGCCACTGCGGGAGCACCGGCAAGGAGTTCCCGATAGGAAATGTCCCCATGAAAGGCAGAACCATGAACAACGCTCAGGTTGAGACCCTCGAGATCTCCGACGCCGACCTCGACAACGTCTCCGGCGGCCTGGTCGGCACCGCTCTCTCCAACGTGACCGGCACCGCCGACTCCGTGCTCCCCGTCTCCGGCATCGTCAACTCGGTGACGGGCCTCGTCGGTTCGGTCACCGGTGTGAACACCGGCGCCGTCACGGGCCTGGCCACCGGTCTCGTCGCCGGTCTCTGAGATCGCGTTCGAGCCCCGGAACCCGACACGGTTCCGGGGCTCATTGCCGATGGTTCACGGGTGAGGGAAGAGTTCCGTGCAGTTTCGCCAACAGGCCCTTTCCAAACTGCAGTCGCCGGAGGAACTCGACCTGCCGGTGCGTTTCGCGCGCCCGCAGGGCAGGCTTGTCCTTCTGGTCACTGTGGTGGTGATGGCCGCCGCCTGTCTCTGGGCGATAAAGGGGTCCGTCTCCGCCACGATCGACGCGCCCGGAATCCTCACGCATGCCCAGGGCAGCTATGTCCTGCAGAGCCCCGTGGCGGGCCAGATCACCGCGGTGTTGGCCAAGGAGGGCCAGACGCTGGCCGCCGACGCGCCCCTGCTCAAGGTCCGCACCGCTCAGGGCGACCGGACCGTCCGTGTGATCGCCGCGGGCCGTCTCACCGGCCTCGCCGCGACGATCGGCTCGGTGGTCGCCACCGGAGCGGACGTGGCGAGCGTGGAACGCACCGGCGGCCCCGACGACCCGCTGGTGGTCATGGTGTACGTGCCCGGTGACGGCGGGGCCGAGGTGCCCGTGGGCGCCCGCGTCGACCTCACCGTGCAGTCCGTGCCGTCCGACCGGTACGGAGTGCTGCGCGGGCGGGTGGCCGCCGTCGGCAGGGCGCCGCAGTCCAGCCGTCAGATCGCCGCCTTCCTCGGCGACGCACGGCTCGCCGAGCAGTTCTCGCGGCAGGGCAGGCCGGTGGGAGTGCTCGTACGCCTCGACCGCGCGCCCACGGCGTCCGGCTACCGCTGGTCGTCGGCCGGCGGGCCGCCGTTCGCCGTCGACTCCATGACCCCGGCCACCGCCACCGTCCATCTGGCCGACCGGCGTCCCCTCGATTGGCTGCTCCCGTGACCGCACCGCGTACCGCACCCCCCTCCCCCGGACTTCCGCCCGCAGGACACGGCCGTGGCAGGGGCGCACCGGCCGGTGGCGCCCGCCGTTCCCGCGGCCGCCGCCAGGCGCCCGCGCCCCGCAGTACTCCGAGCGTGCGCACCCCCACCGTGCTCCAGATGGAGGCGCTCGAATGCGGCGCCGCCTCGCTCGCCATGGTGCTCGCCCACCACGGGCGCCATGTGCCCCTGGAGGAGCTGCGCATCGCCTGCGGTGTCTCGCGCGACGGCTCGCGGGCCAGCAACATCCTGAAGGCGGCGCGCAGTTACGGGCTCACCGCCAAGGGCATGCAGATGGAACCGGCCGCGCTCGCCGAGGTGCGGGCGCCGGCCATCCTGTTCTGGGAGTTCAACCACTACGTGGTGTACGACGGCACGGGGCGCCGGCTCGGGCGTCGCGGCGTACACATCAACGACCCCGACAAGGGGCGCCGTTTCGTGGCGTCGGAAGACTTCGACACCAGCTTCACCGGCGTCGTCCTGGTCCTGGAGCCCGGCCCCGGCTTCCGGCGCGGCGGCCGCAGGCCCGGTGTCCTGTCCGCGCTGCCCGCGCGGCTGCGCGGCACCACCGGCACGATGCTCGCCTCGCTGCTCGCGAGCCTGCTCCTGGTGGCCGTCGGCGCGACACTGCCCGCGCTGAGCCGTACGTACATCGACCTGTTCCTGATAGGCCATCAGGATTCGCTGCTGGGTGTGCTGTTCGCGTCGATGGGCACCATGGTGGCGCTCACCGTCGTCCTGACCTGGCTCCAGCAGGCCAATCTGCTGCGCGGGCGCATCATCTCCTCCACCCTCGGCAGCGCCCGCTTCTTCCGGCATCTGCTGCGGCTGCCGGTCACGTTCTTCGCGCAGCGCAGCCCCGCCGACCTCGTCCAGCGCCTCCAGTCCAACGACGCGGTCGCCGAGACGCTGGCACGGGATGTGACCGCGGCCGCCGTCGACGGCGTCGTCGTGCTGCTCTACGCGTTCCTGCTGTGGACCTACGATCCGCAGCTGACCGTCGTCGGCGTCGCCATCGCGCTGCTCAACGTCGTCGCGATGCGTGTGGTGGTGCGGCTGCGGGCCACCGGCACCCAGAAGCTGCGCGCCGACAGCGCCCGCCTCACCAACACCTCTTACACCGGGCTCCAGTTGATCGAGACGATGAAGGCGACCGGCGGTGAGAACGGGTTCTTCCGGCGGTGGGCAGGGCAGCATGCCACCACCCTCGACGAGCAGCAGCGGCTCGGGGTGCCGAGCGCCTGGCTCGGCGTGGTCGCGCCCGCGCTCGCCACGCTCAACAGCGCCCTGATCCTGTGGATCGGCGGGCTGCGGGCGGTGGAGGGGCATCTCTCGATCGGTCTGCTCGTCGCGTTCCAGGCGCTCGTGACCCGCTTCACCGCGCCGGTCACTCGTCTCAACGGAGTGGCGGGGCGCATCCAGGACTTCGCGGCCGACGTGGCCCGCCTCAAGGACGTCGAGAACTTCCCCGTGGACGCGCTGCACGCGCGCCCCGAGCCGCCCGCCAGCACTCGCCGCCTCAAGGGCCATGTGACGCTGGAGGACATCACGTTCGGCTACAGCCCGCTCGACAAGCCGCTGCTCACCGGGTTCTCGCTGACCGTCGGGCCGGGCCGGCAGGTGGCCCTGGTCGGTGGCTCGGGAAGCGGCAAGTCGACGGTTTCCCGGCTCATTTCGGGGCTCTATGCGCCCTGGGAGGGCACCATCCGCATCGACGGACAGCGCCTTGAGGACATTCCGCGCGGGGCGCTCGCCGCGTCGGTGTCCTTCGTCGACCAGGACGTCTTCCTCTTCGAGGGCACGGTGCGGGACAACATCGCGCTGTGGGACCCCTCGATCCCGGACGACGCCGTGATCGCCGCCCTCAAGGATGCGGCCCTGTACGACGTGGTCGCGCGCCGCCCCGGGGGCATCCACAGCCGGGTCGAGCAGGACGGGCACAACTTCTCCGGTGGTCAGCGCCAGCGCCTGGAGATCGCCCGGGCGCTGGTGCGCATGCCCAGCATCCTCGTCCTCGACGAGGTGACCAGCGCCCTGGACGCCGAGACCGAGCACGTCATCATCGACAATCTGCGGCGCCGGGGCTGCGCCTGCGTGGTCATCGCGCACCGTCTGAGCACGGTCCGCGACAGCGACGAGATCGTGGTCCTCGACCACGGGACCGTCGTGGAGCGCGGTCGCCACGAGGAGCTCGTCGCGGCCGCGGGGCCCTACGCCGAGCTGGTCAGGGAGCACTGAGATGACCTCGGCGCACCCCTTCGCGCACGCCGCGTCTCATCCGGACGCCGACCATTCGGACGCCGGCCGTCCGGACGCCGGTCATCCGGGCACCGGCCACCCTCCGGACGCCCAGGGGCACGACCCGGTCGTCGCCGCGCTCGGCGGACTCGGGCAGCACATCGACTGCACCGGCCTGCCCGGTTTCTCACTCCAGGGCCCCCAGGTGCTGTGGCTCGTGGTGAGCGGCGCCCTCGACCTGTTCGCTGTCGACGCGGCGGACGGCGGCCACTGGCACTTCCTGGGCCGTCTCGAACCGGGCACCCTGCTCCTGGGCCCCGTCGAGGGCCCGCGCCACACCCTGGTCGGCCGCCCCCTGCGGGGGTGCGTGCTACGCCGCATCGCGCTGCGCGAGCTGTACCGGCCCGCGTACGCGCCGGGGTACGAAGGCTCGTATCCGGGCGGCTACGACACCGGGGACGCGGCCCTGAGCCTGCTGGAACACGCCTTCTCGCTCGGGACGGGACGCGGTCAACGCGTGCTGTTCGAGGCCCCGTTGGACGGTCGTACGGCGCTCGACGACGCGGTGGCCGACGACGACAACCTGTGGCTCGCGGTGGCGCCGGGCAGTGTCCAGTACGGGGCGGCGTTCAGCGCCGAGGCGGCGGGCGACCTCCTGGTCGACGCCTCCCTGTGGCAGGGCATGGTCAATCAGCAGTACCGGCTGCTTTCGGCGCTCGACCGCTGGATCGAGCGCATGGAGCGCGCCCACGAGGACCGCACCGCGGCCGGGATCAAGGCCGGCGAGACCGTTCGCGAGGAGGCGGACCGGGCGCTGCTCACCTCCATCGGCCGCCCCCGCGGCTCCGCCTCGCGGGCCGCGGCCCCGGGCGACGACGCGACGTACGCGGCCTGCCGGCTCGTCGCCGGCGCCGCCGGCATCACCCTGGCCGAGCCCTCCCTCGGCGGCGCGGTCAGCGACCGGATCGACCCCGTCGAGCGGGTCGCGGCCGGCTCCCGTATCCGTACCCGCCCGGTACGGCTCGACGGGCGCTGGTGGCGCGAGGACTCCGGCCCGCTGGTGGGCCGGCGCACGAGCGGCACCCCGGTCGCGCTGTTGTGGCGGCGCGGCGGGTACGACGCGGTGCATCCGGCGTCGGGCCGGCGCACCCGGGTGGACGCGGGCAACGCCGACGAGTTCGAGCCGCGCGCCGTGATGCTGTACCGGCCGCTGCCCGAACGGCCGCTGAGCGCCTGGGGGTTGCTGCGGTTCAGCCTGCGCGGCACCCGCCCCGATCTGCGCCGACTGCTGCTGGCGGGCCTGGTGACGGTGGCGCTCGGCGCGCTGGTGCCGCTCGCGACGGGGCAGGTGCTCGGCACCTACGTGCCACGCGCCGAGACCGGTCTCATCGTCCAGGTGTCACTGGCCGTCGTGGTCAGCGCCATCGTGTCGGCCGCGTTCACACTGCTCCAGAACCTCACCATCCTGCGCATGGAGGGGCGTATCGAGGCAACCCTCCAACCCGCCGTGTGGGACCGCCTGTTGAGGCTGCCCACGAAGTTCTTCGCCGGGCGTTCCACCGGTGAGCTGGCCAGTGCCGCGATGGGTGTCGGCGCGATCCGCCGGGTCCTGTCGGGCACCGCTCCCGTGGTTGTGCAGGCGGGCACGGTCGGGCTGGTCAACCTGGTCCTGCTGCTGTGCTTCAGCGTGCCGCTCGCCCTGGTCGCGATCGCCGTGCTCGTGGTCATCGCGGCGGTGTTCCTCGCCATGGGGATGTGGGAGCTGCGCTGGCAGCGCCGCCTCGTCGAGCTGGGCAACAAACTCAACAACCAGGCGTTCCAGACCCTGCGCGGCCTGCCCAAGCTGCGGGTCGCCGCGGCCGAGAGCTTCGCCTACGGCGCGTGGGCCGGCGAGTTCGCCCGCAGCCGAGAACTCCACAAGCGGGCCGGGCGGATCAAGAACATGACGACGGTACTCAACGCCGTCTATCTGCCGTTGTGTTCGCTCCTGATGTTCGCCCTGCTCGCGGGCCCGGCCCGCGGCTCGCTGTCGGCCGGCGCGTTCCTGACGTTCAACACCGCCGTGACGATGCTGCTCACCGCGGTCACCCAGCTCACCGGGGCGTTCATCTCGGCGGCCGCGGTGCTGCCCATGTTCGAGCAGATCAAGCCGGTCCTCGACGAGGCGCCCGAGGTGCGCGGGGCCAGCACCCAGCCCGGTGTCCTCTCGGGCGGGATCGAGGCGCGGGGGATGTCCTTCCGCTACACCGACGACGGGCCGCTCGTCCTGGACGACGTCTCCCTGAAGGTGGCGCCGGGCGAGTTCGTGGCGGTCGTCGGCCCCAGCGGCTGCGGCAAGTCGACCCTGCTGCGCCTGCTCATCGGCTTCGACGACCCGGTGGCGGGCAGCGTCCTGTACGACGGCCAGGACCTGGCCGCCCTGGACCGGGCCGCGGTACGCCGGCAGTGCGGGGTCGTGCTGCAGAACGCCCAGCCGATCTCCGGGTCGATCCTGGAGTGCATCTGTGGGGCGGAGGTGTTCAGCCAGGAGGAGGTGTGGGAGGCGGCCGCGATGGCGGGGCTCGCCGAGGACATCAAGCGGATGCCGATGGGCCTGCACACCATGATCTCCGGCGGGGACGCCATCTCGGGTGGCCAGCGCCAGCGCCTCATGATCGCCCAGGCGCTGGTGCGGCGCCCCCGCGTCCTCTTCTTCGACGAGGCCACGAGCGCCCTCGACAACGAGACCCAGCGCACCGTGATCGAAAGCACCAGGAGCCTCGACGCCACCCGTGTCGTCATCGCCCACCGGCTCTCCACGGTCCTGGACGCCGACCGCGTGATCGTCATGGCCGAGGGCCGCGTGGTGCAGGAGGGTCCGCCCGCCGCGCTCCTCGCCGATCCCCGCGGACACCTGCACGAGTTGGTGCGACGGCAGCTGCTCTGAAGGGCCCGCGCGGTGGCATGGTGGAGAGTGAGCATCACTTCACGCTCCGATGAGGTACGCCATGATCAAGAAGACGGCCGTGCGCAGCCGATTCGAACCCGACCGGCAGCTGACCACCCGCATGCTGGTCACGGTGTTCCTGCTCGGCCTGTTGTACGTGGGCTTCGTCGCGGCCCTCCTGGTCCTGCTGAGGTCGACGGTCGTGGTCGTCGTGGTGGCGGCCGCCGTCCTGTGGTCGCAGTACTGGTTCTCCGACCGCGTCGCCCTGTACGCGATGCACGGCCGGGTCGTGTCCCGCGAGGAGCAGCCGCAGCTGCACGGCGTCATCGACCGGCTGTGCGCCGGCGCGGACATGCCGAGACCGCAGCTCGCCGTCGCCGACACCGATCTGCCCAACGCGTTCGCGACCGGCCGTAACGCCGACCACGCGGTGCTCTGCGTCACCACCGGGCTGCTGCGCCGTCTGGAGCCCGACGAGCTGGAGGGGGTGCTCGCCCACGAGCTGTCCCATGTGGCGCACCGCGACGTCGCGGTGATCACCGTCGCCTCGTTCCTCGGCGTCGTCGCGGGCCTCGTGGTCCGCTTCGCGTTCTACTCGCAGCTGTACGGGGGCCGGGGGCGGCGCGACCAGAACACGATGGCCGTCCTCGCGGCCGTCATGGCGGTCTCGGTGCTCGTGTACTCGCTGAGCTTCCTCCTCATCCGCACCCTTTCGCGCTACCGCGAACTGGCCGCCGACCGGGCCGGCGCCCTGCTCACCGGGCACCCTTCCGCCCTCGCCTCCGCGCTGACCAAGCTCGACGGTGACATCGCCCGCATCCCCGGCAAGGACCTGCGCACCGCGAGCGCGTTCAACGCCTTCTACTTCATCCCCGCCCTCGGCGCGGACAGCCGCATCGCCCGGCTCTTCGCCACCCACCCGAGCCTGGAGGAACGGCTCGACCGGCTGGCCGGGATCTCGGCGGAGCTCGGGCGTCCGGCGTGAGCGGGGCTCGGGGTCCACGTCGTTTGACGTAGGACAGGACGAAGGGCACAGCGCATGGGTTTCCTGGACATTCTGCTCGGCCGCACCCGGCCCGCCGCACCCGACCTGGACCGGCTGTTCGCGCTGCCGTCCGCCGCGGTCACCCTGCGCGCGGCGGCCGGATTCGCACCGACCGGCCGGGGCTCGGTGTGCTTCACGAGCGTGGAGGGCCCGGCGTTCGCCGAGATCCGCGAGGACGTGACGGAGCTGCTCGGCGCGGACGGTGAACGTGCGGGGGCGCCCGTGGAGTTCAGCCGCGACGCCTACGGCTATTCGTGGCTGGTCTCGCGCCGGGGACCGGACGACCTGACCTCGCTCGTGGGCGATCTGCACGCCGTGAACAGCGCGCTCGAAGGGGCGGGCTTCGGCCCCCAACTCCTGTGCTCCCTCGTCGGGTTCGAGGACGGCGAGGGACACACGTGCGCGCTGGTGTACCTCTACAAGCGGGGTTCGTTCTACCCGTTCGCGCCGCTCACCGCGGACCGGCGGGACAACGCGCTCGAACTGCGGATCAGGGCGGTCCTCGCGGACGATCTGCGCATCGAGGAGGACCTTTCGCGCTGGTTCCCGGTGTGGGGCGCGCCGGGGCTGTGACACTGGTTCCCGGACTGGGGGGCACCGGGTCCGGTGAGACTGGTTTTCGGTCCGGGGCGCCCCGGGCCCTGTGAGGCCCGTATCCCGAGCGTCCCCAACGGGCTTGCCCTCAGGCCGTGTTGAACGTGACGCGCCCTTCGCGCGTACTGAGGCGTGTCCCCGCCGCCGCCCCTCCCTCAGCCCGAAGGGCCCCTCGTGAGGCACGTATCGCAGTACGGCACGGCCCGCCGGGCCCTCGGGCTCGCGGCCGTGAGCACCCTCCTGTGTACTGGCGCGGCGCTGCCCGCCCGGGGGCCCGCGCCCTCGGTCGCCGCGGTGGACGACTGCGCTGGCGGCGGTGTGGACGTCACCGCGGGCAACGCGGGCGACGCGCCGTTCCGTTTCCGGCTTGCGGGGGTCGCGGTCACCGTCGAGCCGGGCGGGGCGAGGACCATCACGGTGCCGGTCGGGCCGGGCCAGAGCTACCGCTTCACCGTCCTCGGCCCGGACGGCTTCCGCGAGGACGTCGCCGGTGTCCTGCGGTGCGGGGCGCCCACGCCGTCGGCCACCCCGGCCGGGGACCCGGCGGCCAATGCCGGGACGGCGGCCGCCACGGTTCCGCCGGCCGGCGCCGGGACGGCGGCCGCCACGCCCCGCGCCGTGGCCGTGGCCACCGGCGCGGGCGAGCGGCGGCAGGTGATCGCCGGGGTCACCGACCTCGACGGGCTGATCATGGGAGCGGTTCTGGTGCTGCTCGGCTCGATGGTCTTCGTCATCCGCCGGCTCACGCTCCCGTAGACCGTACGGCTACGCGGTCGCAGGCGGCGCAGGAGCCGGGCGGGTCAGAAGTCGGCCTCGGCCTTGACGTCGGCGCGGCCCACGGATTCCAGGCCGTACATCGAGCAGTACAGGTTGCGGATGTACTCGATGTCGGGGTCGTGGGTGCGGGCCTCCTGCGCGGGATAGAGCACCGTCAGCTCGTAGGAGTTCTCACGGTTGATGCTGCCCGTCTTGTCGCGCCACTGCCCGCGGCCCGCCTGTATGGTCAGCCCGGCCGGGAAGCGCGGCGTGATCACGTCGGCGACGAACTTCATGAACTCGTCGTCGGTGATGGGCGGTTGGCCGTTGTGGCGGCCCGTACCGAAGTAGAGGTGGGTCGATACGTACGGGCTGCCGTGCGTGGTGGTCTGCGCCTCGGTCGCCGACGTCATGGCGGTGCCGTAGGCGACATCGGAGACGGGGCCTCCGGTGGCGAAGAGGAGAACGACCGCCACGAAAGCGGCGGCCGCGGGCGTGGACACCCGGATGTGCAGCATGTTGTCCCTGTCTGTCGGCTTGGGTGGTGGTGGTGCTCGCGGAGCGCGGCGGGCCCTAGCGGGAAGGCTGGTCCTTGCCCTCGTGATGAGGGGGGACGGACTCCAGCAGGAAGGCCGCCGCGTCCCGCAGGTTCACGGGCGCCGCCGCGCTGTCGCGCAGATGGGCGGCGGTACGGGCGAGAGACTGGGTCGTCCGTACGGAGCCGATGCCCGGGGCGCGCGGGGCGAGGTCGGCGATGAGCCGTTCGGCATCGCTCCACGCGCCGGCCCCGGTCAGGGCGGCGAGGAGTTCCGCGGTGAAGAGGTGGCGGTAGGAGGGGCCAGGGGTGGTGGCGGCCTCGTACAGCAGGGGGATGGCGCGGTCCCAGTCGTGCAGTCTGGCCAGAACCCAGCCGTGGTGGCCGGTGAGTTCGGGTTGGTCGATCCACCAGGCCCAGGGCGGGTCGAGGTGCGAGGCGCCGTCGAGGAACCGGCTGCAGGCGCGGGACATGAGCGCGCCGGCGTCCCGGTGGCCGCCCAGGAGCGCGATCGCGTGGGCGCGTCGGATCAGGACGAGCGTGGCGACCAGGTTGGGCAGCGGCCGGGGTCCGGCCACCTTGGCCACGCTGTTCAGTGCGGCCACCGGGCGGCCCCGGTGGGTGTGGAGCATGCCGTGGTTGAGCAGGACCAGGCGGGCGATCGCGCGGTCGCCGCAGCGTTCGGCGAGGGCGAGGGCCCGCAGGTTCATACGGTGTGCCCGGTGGTCGAGGCCCGCGTCGAAAAGGATCCAGCCGATCACTTCGCACAGTTCGGCGAGCGCGGCGAGCAGGTCGCCGTCCGCGCCGCGCACCGTGGCCGGGTCGGCCGACAACTGCGGTAGGGCAGCCAGGAGTTGACGTACGACCGGGACGGCAGCGGTCGCGCCGTGTGCCGCGTCGAGTGTCACCAGCCGGCCGGCCGCCTCCAGCGCTGCGGCGGCCGAAAGACCGTGCTCCGGGTCGTCGCATACCGCGACGGGTGGGTGGGAGGTCCGGGTCATGACGCGATTCTGGCGGGGGCGCGTACGGCGCGGCCCTGGGTGAGGGCGGTGAACGAGGACGCCACCTGGGTCAACCACTCCACCTCGTCGCGGAAGTCGTCGTACGGCGGCCGGGCGGGGATGTCCGCGGCGTCGGCCTGTTCGTCCCGTTCCTCCGCCGGCCGGTTCAGGACGGCCCGCACCTGGAGCGCCTCCCCCAGCGGCGAGGTGGGGTCCTCGGGGAGTCCGAGCGAGCGGGCCACCCGCGAGAAGTCGGCGAGCGAGAGCGAGGTGCGCAGCATCAGCTGTCCGTCGCGTATCTCGATGACCCGCCGGTAGAGGCTGTAGTGCGGGTCTCGCGGCGGGACCAGGTCGCGCGCCCAGGAGCGGGGCGGGTCGAGCGCGATGTCCGGGGACGCCTGGTAGAGCGCCCACCACAGGGGCCGCAGCCGGAGGTAGGAGCGGTAGCTGCCCAGCCAGCCGGCGGCGCGGGTGAGATGGATGCCCCACGACGGGATGGTCCAGCCGGTGATCTGGAGCAGCGCGCCGATGGTGCCGCACGACCACTGGATGGGGTCGAGGGCGGAGGCGTCGTAGTGCAGCCGGGTGCCGGCGATCTGGATGCTGCGGGTGACGCAGTACACCAGGATCAGGCTCGCGCCGACGGTGACCGTGCGCATGCCGACCTTGAGCCACTGCCGGTTGGCCATCTTGGTGAAGCGCAGCGAGAGCCGGACCGTCTCGAACTGCCCGATCCCGCAGATGACCAGGTAGAACGACATGTACAGCGCGTACCGGCCGTCCTGGATGCTGAGCAGGATGGTGGAGGTGGCCGTCTTGGCGCTGGCGACGGGGCTGACCGCGAGGGAGGCCGCCACCAGGACGCACAGCGCGGCGCCGAAGAACAGCACCCGTCGCTTCGCCCGGCCGCGGGCCTCTTCGGGCGGCGACGACCAGTACACGAGGACGACCTGCTGGGCGGCGGTGAGGACGACGACGGCGACCTGGACGATGAGCGACGTGATGTTGGGCAGCCCGAACAGGGCGGAGATGTGCACCCGCAGCGCGTCGAGATCGACCAGGAAGCTGACGCCCGAGCAGAGGAAGTAGACGCAGAGCGCCCACAGGGCGACATCGTGCTTTCTGCGCAGCAGATCCGGCAGCCGGTAGCCGAAGGCGGCGATGCCGCCGAGCGCGCAGACCCAGGTGAGGACCGTGTTGACGGCGTTCATGACGCGTCCGGGTGGCCGACGCCGTTCTCGATGCGGGCGACGATCTCCGCGGCCTCGTCGGGAACGCCCCAGGCGGGTTCGAGCCAGCGCTTGGTGGCACGGGCCAGGATCAGTGAGGCCATCGTCTCGGCCTCCTGCTCCTCGTCGTCGCTGTAGCGGGACCGCATCAACATGCTCTGCACCACCGCCGGTTCGACGTCCGTGAACAGGCGGCTGGTATCGCTGTGGTCGAATTCCACGGAACCGCGGTGGGCGAAGGCGATATGGGACAACTCATGGGCGATGATGTGTTCTTTGTGTGACGGGGAGGCGGCCTTCTCGTAAGCGATGATGTCGAAGTCATCGAGTTTCAGCCAGAGGCCGAAGAGATGACGTTCCGGGAAGGGCATCGGAATCAGATGGATCGGCCGCCGGTTCTGCGTGCTGAGATAGCGGTGCAGTTCATCAATGCCGCACCCGTGCTCCATGCCCCACTCCGCGAGCCGCGCCTCACAGTTTTGACGAACCTTTTTGAGACGGCGCCTGAGCCGACGGTCCTCCGGCGACGGTAACGCAGAGCCAGACACCTTCATCCTTAGCCTTCCACGCCTTCCACGCTGGAGAAGCAGGCCGTTGCAATGCCGATTTCAGCGGCTCGGGGGATTCAGGCCGCGCACCCCCGGGCGCACAACGCGGCCATGATGCCACACCCTCAACTCACCGGCTGTTGAAGCTGCATTCGCCCGGCTCAGCCGAGAAAACTGAGCCGTACCTGGCGGTTGGGATTGTCCTTGTTCGTGTCCACGAGGCACACGGACTGCCAGGTGCCGAGGGCGAGCCGGCCGTCGACGACGGGCAGCGTGGCGTGCGGGGCGACGAGCGCGGGCAGGACGTGGTCGCGGCCGTGGCCCGGGCTGCCGTGCCGGTGCTGCCAGCGGTCGTCGGCAGGGAGGAGGGTGTGCAGCGCGGCGAGTAGATCGTCGTCGCTGCCCGCACCGGTCTCCATGATGGCGATGCCGGCGGTGGCGTGCGGCACGAAGAGGTTCAACAGGCCGTCGCGGCCGGCCGCGTGCCGGCGCAGGAACTCCTCGCAGTCCCCGGTCAGATCGGTGACCTTCTCCCGTGAGCCGGTCGTGATGTTCAGGACATGGGTGGTGAAAGCGTCGGACATGGATCCCATCTTCCCGGCCGCGTGCGCGGTACGCGCTCTGCCGCACCGAAGCCTTCGCCCGATGGGCAAGATGAGGCGTCCGAGGGGCGAGACATCGTTGACCTCGCACGGAACGGGTCGCTACGTTCACGCCATGTCACGTTCAGCTCTGCTCACCACGCGCGGTCACATCGACCTGCTGCGGGTGGCGTCCGCCGCCTGTTGTCGCGGCTGCTGACAGTCCGGTTGTCGGGGCTGTCGACGGTCCGGTTGTCGCGGCTGCTGACGGTCCGGCGCGTCCCGTCCGGCTGTTGAGGTCTTCCCCCTCCTCGGCCCTTCGCGACCGCTGACCTTTCCTACAGCGCCCTTCACGGCCGGCCGGACCCCTCTCCCGGCGCCTTTACGCGGATCCCTTCGCTGAGCTTTCCCGGCCTGCTCGACCTGCCCCTGCCCGGGCTCTTCCCGTGCCTGCCCCTCGCCCACCGGCGTCCGTCGGTGTGGGGTGGCGGGGCGTGAGGTCGTGCTCCGCGCCAGTTCCTCGCTCCCCCCGCCCCGTGAGGGCGTGCCTTCGCGACCGTCCACGTCGGTGCGCGCCGACCTGGCCTGCCCGGGGCCGCCCTCCCCACTCTCCTTCCACCCCTTGGACCCACGGAGTCCCCATGACCGTCGACCATGCCCCGCCGGACGCAGCCGCCCCACCCGAACGGGCCACCCCGCCCCAACGGGCCACCCCGGCCGAAGGGGCCTCCCCGCCCGAAAGGGCCATCCCGCACGATGGGGTCGCGACTCGGTCCCCCGGCCCCGTTCTCGAACCCGTCGTTCCCGTAACCACTCGTCGTGGCGGGCTGCGCTCCGTGCCGCGCTGGGTGCGCCGCACCGTGGGACCGCTCACCTTGCTCGTCCTGTGGCAAGTCCTCAGCGCCACCGGGGTGTTGAGCCCCGACACCCTCGCCTCGCCCGGCACGGTGGCCCGCGCCGGAGCCGGTCTGATCGGCGACGGCACACTGCCGTCGGCGATGAGCATCTCACTCCAGCGCGTGGCATTGGGGCTGCTCATCGGCGGCGCCGCCGGCATCGCCCTGGCCCTGCTCTCCGGGCTCTCACGGCTCGGCGAGGACCTGATCGATGCCACCGTACAGATGCTGCGCACCGTGCCCTGGGTGGGTCTGATCCCGCTATTCATCATCTGGCTCGGCATCGGCGAAGCCCCCAAGGTCGCCCTCATCGCGCTCGGTGTGGCCTTCCATCTCTATCTGAACGTGTACGCCGGCATTCGGGGCGTGGACGCCCAACTCGTCGAGGCGGGACAGGCGTTGGGACTCGGCCGCTGGGGTCTGGTGCGCCATGTGGTGCTGCCTGGCGCCCTGCCCGGCGCGATGACCGGGCTGCGGTACTCCCTCGCCACGGCCTGGCTCGCCCTGGTCTTCGGCGAGTCGGTCAACGCGGACGACGGCATCGGCTTCCTGATGAACCAGGCCCGCGAGTTCTTCCGCACGGACGTGATCGTCGTGTGCCTGGTCGTGTACGCCTTCCTCGGCCTGCTCGCCGACGTGGCCGTCCGCACTCTCGAAAGGCTGCTCCTGCAATGGCGACCGACCTTCACGGGCCAGTGACCATGACCCCGGCCACCGCCGACACCGCACCGGACGCGGTACGCGGCGCCGCACCGGACGCCGTACGGGTCGAGAAACTCACCCGCGCGTTCGGCGGGCGCCCCGTCATCGACGGGCTCGATCTCACCCTGCGAGCCGGTGAGTTCACCGCACTGCTCGGGCGCAGCGGCTGCGGCAAGTCGACGCTGCTGCGTGTGCTCGCCGGGCTCGACCGGGAGATCGAGGGCACGGTGCTGGTCCCCCGGCGGCGGGCCGTGGCCTTCCAGGCGCCGCGTCTCATGCCGTGGAAGCGGGTGTGGCGCAACGTCCTGCTCGGACTGCCCGGCAAGCCCCAACGGGCGCTCGCAGAGGCAGCGTTGGAGGAAGTGGGTCTCGCTCACCGGTCCGACGCCTGGCCCAAGACGCTCTCCGGTGGGGAAGCCCAGCGCGCCTCGCTCGCCCGGGCGCTGGTGCGCGAGCCCGACCTGCTGCTGCTCGACGAACCGTTCGGCGCGCTGGACGCGCTGACGCGCATCAAGGCACAGCAGCTGGTGGCCGAGTTGTGGCAGCGGCGCGGCTGCGCGGTCCTCCTGGTGACACACGACGTGGACGAGGCCCTGTTGCTCGCCGACCGGGTCCTGGTCATGCGGGACGGAGCCATCGCCCACGACACAGCGGTCGGTCTCGACCGGCCCCGCTCAGTCGGCTCCCCCGGATTCGCCGCACTGCGCTCCCGCCTCCTCGGCGAACTGGGTGTGCGACAGCCCGCCTTCACCGCCGGCTCCCCCGACCGGCCTTCAGACCCTCCCCAGTGATCCAGAAAGAAGCACGTACTGATGCGACGCCACGCCCTGCCCGTTCTTTTGCTGCCGCTCGCCCTTCTCATCGCGGCCTGCGGCGGGAATCCCGCGGCCGACTCCAAGACCGGGCCCGGCTCTGGGGCCGGCTCCCTCACGCTCAACGTCGGTGACCAGAAAGGCGGTTCGCAGTCCCTCCTGAAGGCGGCCGGCGAACTCGACCACCTCGACTACAAAATCAAGTGGTCCACGTTCACCTCGGGGCCGCCGCTGCTCGAAGCGGTGAACGCCAAAGCCGTCGACATCGGCGCAGTCGGCAACACGCCCCCCGTCTTCGCCGCCGGAGCCAACTCCAAGATCAAGGTCGTGGCGGCGAGCCACGGCTCCTCCGCGGGCGAGACCATCCTCGTCCCCCAGGACTCCCCGCTGAAGGCGCCCTCGGACCTCAAGGGCAAGTCGATCGCGGTGGCCCAGGGCAGCTCCGCGCACTACCAGTTGCTGGCCACCCTGAAGAAGGCCGGACTCGGCATCGGCGACGTCACGCTCAACTATCTCCAGCCGGCCGACGCGCTGGCCGCCTTCAACCGGGGCAAGGTCGACGCCTGGGCCGTGTGGGACCCGTACACCTCGCAGGTACTCGGCGCCAAGAAGGGTCGGGTCCTGGCGACGGGGACGGGCCTGACCAACGGCCTCGGGTTCCAGGTCGCCTCGCCCGCCTCGCTCGGCGACCCGGCGAAGGCGAAGGCCATCGGCGACTACCTCACCCGGCTGAACCGCGCCCAGGACTGGGTCTTCAAGCACCCCGAGGAATGGGCCAAGGTCTGGTCGAAGGAGACCGGGCTCCCCTACTCCGTGGCGCTCGACTCGGTGCGGCGCAGCAACGGGACCCGGGTCGCGGTGGCCTTGGACGACGCCGCGGTCTCCTCCGAACAGCAGATCGCCGACACCTTCGCCGATCTGAAGCTGATCCCGCGCCGCTTCGCCTTCAAGGACTACGTCGACACCCGCTTCAACGGCACGCTCCCGCCGTCCACCACCGCGCCCCGCTCGTACGGAAAGGCCTCCTCCTGATGACCGTTCACCTGCACTGGTTCCTGCCGACCGGCGGTGACGGCCGCACCCTGGTCGACCGACACGCCTACACCGACGGCGGCCTCAAGCGCTCGCGGCTCTCCCCGGTGACCGGGGTGCGCGCGCCCGACATCGAGTATCTGGCCCAAATCGCCAAGGCCGCCGAGCAGTTGGGCTTCGAGGCCGTGCTGACCCCCACGGGCACGTGGTGTGAGGACGCGTGGCTGACGACGGCCGCGCTCGCCCAGCACACCGAGCGGCTGAAGTTCCTCGTCGCCTTCCGGCCCGGCGTGATCTCCCCCGTGCTCGCCGCGCAGATGGCCGCCACCTATCAGCGGATCACACGCGGGCGGCTGCTGCTCAACGTGGTGACGGGAGGCGACTCCACCGAGCAGCGCCGCTTCGGCGACCACCTCGACCACGACCGGCGCTATGCGCGGACCTCGGAGTTCCTCTCGGTCGTCCGCGGTGTGTGGCGCGGGCAGCCGTACGACTTCGACGGCGAGCACTACCAGGTGGAGGGCGGTCTGACCGCGCTGCCGCCGGACCCGCTGCCGGAGATCTTCTTCGGCGGGTCCTCGCCGGCGGCCGGCCCGGTGGCCGCCGACCACGCGGATGTCTATCTGACCTGGGGCGAGCCGCCCGCGCAGGTGAAGCAGAAGATCGACTGGATCCGGGGGCTCGCCGAGGAGCGCGGCCGCACGGTGCGGTTCGGCATCCGGCTGCACACCATTTCGCGGGACTCCTCGCGCGAGGCGTGGGCGACGGCCGACCGGCTGCTCGGCGATCTCGACGCCGAGACGATCGCCGCGGCCCAGCAGGCGCTCGGCGCGAGCGAGTCGGTGGGCCAGCAGCGGATGCTCGCCCTGCACGGCGGCTCGCGGGACTCGCTCGAAATCTCGCCGAACCTGTGGGCGGGCGTGGGTCTGGTGCGCGGCGGGGCCGGTACGGCCCTTGTCGGCAGCCATGGCGAGGTGGCCGACCGGATCGAGGAGTACCACGAGCTCGGCATCGAGCACTTCGTGCTCTCGGGATACCCGCACCTGGAGGAGGCGTACTGGTTCGGCGAGGGCGTGACGCCGCTCCTCGCAGGGCGCGGGCTCCTGTCGACGATCCCCGCCTCGCCGCTGCTCGGCGTGCCCGCGGCCAACGGGCGCCCGGCCTCCGCGCCGGGCGGAGCCCCGCTCCTTGTGGGCGGCGGTCGCTGAGGGGGGTGGTCGGGGGCCGCCCCGGGAAGATCTCCGCACCCCGCACGGTTGGTAGAACCGTGAACGATATCGGGGTGCGCGAGGTGGACGTGGTGGTCATAGGCGCCGGCCAGGCGGGCCTGTCCGGCGCCTACCACCTGCGGCGGGCCGGCCTGGAGCCCGATCGCGATTTTGCGGTCCTCGATCACGCGCCGCGACCGGGCGGGGCGTGGCAGTTCCGCTGGCCGTCCCTCACCTACGGCAAGGTGCACGGCATGCACGCCCTGCCCGGCAGGGAGCTGACCGGCGCGGCCGCGGACCGCCCGTCGTCCGAGGTGATCGGGGCGTATTTCGCGGCGTACGAGGATGCCTTCGACCTGCGGGTTCACCGGCCCGTGGACGTGCACGCCGTGCGGGAGGGCGACGGCGGCCGACTGATCGTCGAGACCTCGCGGGGCCGCTACGCGAAGCGTGCGCTGATCAACGCGACCGGGACCTGGGACCGGCCTTTCTGGCCGCGCTATCCGGGTCAAAGCACGTTCCGGGGACGGCAGTTGCATACCGCGACCTATCCGGGACCCGAGGTCTTCGCCGGACAGCGGGTGATCGTGGTGGGCGGCGGAGCCTCGGGCACCCAGCACCTGATGGAGATCGCCGAGGTCGCGGCGGAGACGACCTGGGTGACGCGCCGGCCGCCGGTCTTCCGCGAGGGCCCCTTCGACGAGGAGGCCGGGCGGGAGGCCGTGGCGAGGGTGGCGGAGCGGGTACGGCTCGGGCTGCCCCCGCGGAGCGTGGTGTCGGTGACCGGGCTGCCGTTGAACGACGCCGTGCGTGCGGCGCGGGCCAACGGCGTCCTCGACCGGTTGCCGATGTTCGACCGGCTCACCGAGCACGGGGCCGCCTGGGACGACGGACGCGACGTCGAGGCCGATGTCATTCTGTGGGCCACCGGTTTCCGTCCGGTCATCGGCCATCTCGCTCCACTGCGGCTGCGCGAGCCGGGCGGTGGCATCCGCCTGGAAGGAACGCGGGCGGTCAGGGACGAGCGGGTCCATCTGATCGGTTACGGTCCCTCGGCGTCGACGATCGGCGCCAACCGGGCCGGCCGGGCGGCGGTACGGGAGATCGCGCGACTCCTGAAGCGCGTGCCGGCCGGGGTGTGACCGGTCGGGGTGCGATCGGTCGCGGCGCGATCGGCCGGCGCGTGCTCGACCGGGGTGTGATCAACCGGCGCGCGGTGGAGCTGCTCGTGGTCGACCGGCGCGCGATCGTTTGCGGTGCGATCGGTCGGTGCGCGATCGGCCGGGGTGTGATCAACCGGCGCTGCCCCGCTTCTTCTGGTTCTCGTTGAACTCCCTTACGTTGAGCAGCTGTTGGGCATAGCTGTCGGTGAAGCGGGTGTCGCCGGGGGCCACCGTCACGAAGTACAGCCAGTTGCCGGGGGTGGGGCGGATCGCGGCGTCCACGGCCTGTTGCCCGGGGTTGCCGATGGGGGTGGGTGGCAGCCCCTTGTGTACATAGGTGTTGTACGGGCTCTCCATCGTGGTATCGCCCATGGTGGTGGCCAGGGTCGAGCGGTTGAGCGCGTAGTTGAGCGTCGAGTCCATCTGGAGCGGCATACCCCGCTCCAGGCGGTTGCGGATGACGCGGGCGACCTTGCCCATGTCGGCCGCCGAGTCGGCCTCGGCCTGCACGATCCCTGCGACGGTCACCACTTGATACACCGTCAGGCCACTGCCTCTGGCGCCTTCCGCGATCCGGTCCTGCCCGAAGCGCCGGTTGGCGGTGTCGACCATGTAGCCGAGCAGGCCACCCGGGGTCGTGTCGTCCGTGACCGGATAGGTCGCCGGGAACAAATACCCCTCGGGGTTGCCCTTCGCCTCGGCCGGCAGTTTGAGCTGCGCCGAGGCCGCGGCCTTCTTGGCGGTGCCGGGTGGCAGATCGAGGCGCTTGTCGACGGCCGCGTACACCTGGCTCGCCCGCCACCCCTCCGGGACGACGAGGCTCCTGGCTGGAGCGCCCGGCTTCCGCAGCACCAGAACGAGCACCACGGTGACCACCACGACCAGCAGGGCGATCAGGAGCAGGAGCAGGCGGCCGCGACGGGTCAGCCGGGGAGGTCGGCCGTACGGGGTGTCACTCATGACGGCACGCTACCCCCGAACTTCTGACATATCAGACATTCGGGGGGCGCCGCCACGCGCCGCGGTCGGCACGTGGGAACACGCGAACAGGGGATCGGGTGTTCGCTGGTACGCGTGATCGTCACGCCATTCGTTGCTCAACTCCCGTGTGGCGACGGATGCTTGAGGGGCGCAAGCGGCGGGCTGCAGACCGGGTTTGCGCAGTCCCATGACGGCATCGCCCCGATGCCTCCGTACCAGCAGAAAGCACGATCATGAACCTCATCACCGACCTGCTCGCCGGCGTCTTCCACTTCCTCGGCTGGCTCGTCTGACGGTCGTCACGCCCGGCGCCGCCGTTCCCCGTCCCACGGGAGCGGCGGCGTCGCCGTGTCCGTGACCACCGCGCGCAGCGTCGCCGCGTCCGGGATCCGTTCGGGCTCAGCTACGGACGGGGGCGGGTTCGGCGTCTCTGCGCACCAGTGCCGCGTACCTGCCGTCACGCTCGACGAGTTGCTCATGGGTGCCGCGCTCGGCGATGACACCCGCATCGAGGACGACGATCTGGTCCGCATCGCGCACGGTGGAGAGGCGGTGGGCGATGGTGATGGTGGTGCGACCTTCGGAGAGCGCGTCGATGGCCTGTTGCACCGCGTGTTCGGTCCGGGTGTCGAGCGCGCTGGTCGCCTCGTCGAGGATGAGGACGGGCGGGTCGCGCAGGATCGTCCGGGCGATGGCGAGGCGCTGCTTCTCCCCTCCGGAGAACCGGTAGCCGCGCTCGCCGACGAGGGTGTCGTAGCCGTCGGGCAGCGACACGATGTGATCGTGGATCTGCGCCGCGCGGGCCGCGGCCTCCAGTTCGTCGTCGGTGGCGTCGGGCTTGGCGAAGCGGAGGTTCTCCGCGACCGAGGCGTGGAAGAGGTACGTCTCCTGGGAGACCACGCCGACCGCTCGGGCCAGGCTGTCGAAGTCCAGGTCACGCACGTCGACGCCGTCCAGGGTGACGCGGCCGCCAGTGACGTCGTACAGGCGCGGCACGAGGTAGCTGAGCGTGGACTTGCCGGAGCCGGTGGGGCCGACCACGGCGAGGCTGCCACCGGCGGGCACGGTCAGGTCGATGCCCGAGAGCGTGGGGCGTTCCTGCTTCTCGTCGTAGCGGAAGTCGACACCCTCGAAGCGGACCGTGCCGCGCGCGGTGGCCAGGCGGACCGGCTCGTCGGGTTCGGTGATGTCCACGGGCAGGTCGAGGTATTCGAAGATGCGCTGGAAGAGGGCGAGCGAGGTCTGTATCTGCACGCCGGTGGCGAGCAGGCTCACGGCGGGCCGGAACAGGCCCTGCTGAAGCGAGACGAAGGCGACGAGGGTGCCGATGGAGATCGAGGGACCGCCGCTCTGGAGGGCGAGGCCGGCCGCCCAGTAGATGACGGCGGGCATGGCGGCCATGACGATGCCGATGGTGGACATGCGCCAGCGCCCGGCCATGTTGGAACGCACTTCGAGGTCGACAAGGCGCTCGGATTCGGCGGCGAAGTTCTTGGTCAGCGAGTCGGCGCGGCCCATGGTGCGGCCGAGCAGGATGCCACTGACCGAGAGCGATTCGGTGACTTCGGCGGCCATCGCGGCCATCTGTTTCTGGCGCTGGGTGGTGATCTTCTTGCGCTCGCGGCCGACCCTGCGGCTGATCCACACGAAGACCGGGAGCAGCAGGAGCGAGACGCAGGTCAGCCGCCAGTCGAGGGCGAGCATGGCGACGACGGAGGCGATGACGGCCGTCAGGTTGGAGACCAGGGAGGTGGCGGTGGAGGTCACCGTCGCCTGCATGCCGCCGATGTCGTTGGCGATACGGGACTGCACCTCGCCGGTGCGGGTCCTGGTGAAGAAGGCGAGCGGCATCCGCTGGAGCTGGGCGTAGACCGCGGTGCGCAGGTCGTGCATGACGCGCTGGCCGACGGTGGTGCTGATCAGTGTCTGGAGCACACCGAAGACGCTGGTGAGGACCGCGGTGCCGATCATGCCGAGGGCGAGCAGGCTCAGCAGGCCGGTGCGGTTGTGCGGGATCGCCACGTCGAGGATCTCGCGCAGCAGGAACGGCGAGGCGACCGAGACGAGCGAGGACGCGGCGACGAGCAGTCCGACGACGGCGAGTCTGCCGCGGTAGGGGCGGAAGAGGGCGAGGATGCGGCGGATCTGGGCCGGCTCCTGGGGCTCGGTGCCGCGGGGCGGGGGTGTCCAGGTGGATTGTTCGGGGCGCATGGGCTCCTTCGACAGGGGTGAGACGACAGCAGGGGCGATAGAACAGGGGTGGGGCGACGGAGGGGAGGCCGTCCGACCGGCAGGCGGAACGGTGACGATTTCGAGAGCCTAGCTCATTGTTACCTATACTCACAATGAACCAGGTCCTGTTATTGTTCCCGTATGCAGCCACACATTTCCCGGGCCCCCGACGCCGACGGTCTGCTGGCCGAGCAGTTGCTGCGGCTCACCCGCCGACTGCACCGGATTCAGAAGCACCACCTGGAGCCGGTCGGCATCACGCCCGCCCAGTCCCGGCTGCTGCGCACGGTGGCGCACTGGACCGAGCCGCCCCGCATGGCCGATCTCGCGGCCCGTCTCGAAGTGGTGCCCCGCGCCGTGACCACCCTGGTCGACGCGCTGGAGGAGAGCGGCGATGTGCGCCGGGTGCCGGATCCGAGCAACCGCCGCGTGATCCGCATCGAGCTCACGGACGCGGGCCGCGCCACGCTGCGCGCGTTGCGCGGCGCGCGCAGGGGCGCAGCCGAGGAGATCCTCGCCCCCTTGACCGCCGACCAGCGCGAGGTGCTCGGCGGGCTGCTGACGACTCTGGTGGACGGATCCCCGGAGCGCGGCTGCTGAGCGACCCGAAGGGGCCCTGGTCATGCCGCTCCCGGTGCCCGCTCCGCGAGCCCTGCGCCGGGGAGGGCGGCGGGCCCCGTCCCCGCGAACGGGTGACGCGTCCCGGCGTTGAGTCTCCGCGCCGCAGCTGAGCGCCTCGGCCGGCCCGCGCGATGCACGGGTGGCCGACACGCCCCGCCCGCCGTCGCGGGGAAGCCCCGCCGGAGGTCCACGGACCGGTATCAAGAGTCCAGCCGACGCCCCAGCGCACGACCTGCCCCGGCCTCCGAGGCCGGTGAGGGCTGCGCGGGCGCCGGCCCATGGACAGCCGGGGACATCCGGTCGATCACCAGGAGGCTCGATGAACGACGTAGCACGGGAGCACCACGACGTCCGCCGCCGCTCCGTCCTGTGGTCCGCGGGGGCCGCGGGCGCCGCCGTCGGGCTCGGGGCGTCGGTCGGTCCGGCCGCGGCGGCGGAACGGTCACCTGCGCGGGAACGCCCACGTCAGGGCGCCACCATGATCGGCGTGCCCTTCCAGCGGCGTTCGACCGTACGGGTCGCGATGGTGGGCCTCGGCAACCGTGGTGCCGCGATGCTCGACCTGTATCTGGCCGTGCCGGGCGTCGCCGTGGTGGCGCTGTGCGACCCGGTGAAGGCGAAGGCCGAGCGGGCCGCCGCCAAGGTGGCCGCGGCCGGGCAGCCCGCGCCCGCCGTGTATGTGCACGGCGACCACGACTACGAGCAGCTCCTCAAGCGTGGCGACATCGACTTCGCGCATGTGGCGACCCCGTGGGACTCCCACTTCGAGATCGCCAGGTCGGCGCTCCTGAACGGGGTCCACGTCGGGGTGGAGTGCCCGGTGGCGCTCCAACTGGACCAGCTGTGGGACCTGGTGGACCTCTCCGAGCGGACCCGCAGGCACTGCATGCAGCTGGAGAACTGCTGTTACGGGCGCAACGAGATGCGGGTCCTGCGCATGGCGCACGCCGGGAAGTTCGGCGACCTGCTGCACGGGGCGGGTGCGTACAACCACGATCTGCGCGCGATGATGTTCGACCCCGGCTACTACGAAGGTCCCTGGCGCCGGCTGTGGCACACCCGGCTCCGCGGCGACCTCTACCCCAACCACGGCTTCGGTCCCGTCGCCAACTACATGGACCTCAACCGTGGCGACCGGGCGGTGAGCATCGTCAGCGTCGGCTCGCCCTCGCTGGGCCTCAAGCAGTACCGGGCCGCCAACGTGCCTGCCGGTGACGCGAGTTGGAAGGAGACCTACATCGGGAGCGACCGCACGATCAGCCTCGTTCAGACCGCGAAGGGCCGGGTGATCCGCCTGGAACACGATGTGTCGACACCCCACCCCTACAGCCGGATCAACAGCCTCGCCGGCACCAAGGGGCTCTTCGAGGACTACCCCGAGCGGATCTACATCGAGCCGGACCACCGGAATGACGCGTGGGGCGACTTCTCGCGGTATGCCGAGTGGGACCACTGGTTGTGGAAGGAGCACGCCAACCCGCCGGGCACACATGGCGGGATGGACTACATGCTGGTGTACCGCCTGATGCAGTGCATGCGCCTGGGACTCGTCCCGGACTTCGACGTGTACGACGCGGCGACGTGGACATCGCCGGTCCCTCTGAGCCATCTGTCGATCAAGCAGCGGGGCATGCCCCAGGAAATCCCCGACTTCACCCGCGGCGAGTGGGACAGGGCCCGCCCCGGTATGGACTCCGAGAAGCCGACGGAGACGTGAGCGCCCGACACGCGGGGCGCGTTCAGGTCACAGACCCCGCCGCGTGAGTCCCACCCGCACAGAAGCCATACGGCGAGCGTAGGCGGCGGGACGGAGGCCGGGCACCTGATATGTCTCCAAGTGCCCGGCCGGGACCAGTAGTTGGGGATCAGCAGTGTCGGACGTCCTCGGTCAGGGTGCCCTGGGCCGTCTTGAGGCTGCGGTCGTAGCAGCCGTCCGAGCCGTACAGACGGTAGCGCTCGGCGGAGGTGCCGGTCGCGTGGCGTTGTTCTCGCGGGACGTTCATCGTCCAGGAGGCGTCACCCCGGTAGGTGTCGTCGAGGTGCGAGAAGGCGGTCGGGCGTGTGCCGCGCAGGGTGAGGGCGTCCGCGCGGTCGCCGAGGGTGATGGCGGTGCGCAGCCGGCCGTCCGCGGCGATGGTCGTCGTGCCGTCCATCGTGTACGTACGGTCGTTCCGTGCGGTCACGGCCGGGCCGCGGCCCCGGGTCGTCACGCTTTCGTCGTCGTGCCAATTCCCCTTCAGCGCATCGGTGTTCTCGTCCCCGGTCCACCGGTGCACCGAGTCGCTCGACACCGAGCGGGTCACGGTGGTGGTGACGCGGCCGTGCGAGGTGTCGAGGTATCCGGCCGTGGTGAGACGGTGGCTGCCGGCGGCGTCGAGGCGCAGTTCGGGTGAACCGGGCTTGTACGTCGTGGAGTTGACCGGCGCGGTCTCGTCGTGGCGGGTCAGGGCTCCGGTGACGGCGTTACGCCCGTGGTCCTGCCAGATGAGCAGGTTGGCCGGCGTCGACCAGCCGCCCTGTCCGGCGGGCACGCCGGCTACGGACACCTCCACCCGGTGCGGGCGGCCGTCGTTGAGCAGGGCCGCGTACGGCGTCAGGTCGTAGGTGACCGGTTGCACGTCGAAGGCGCGGGGCGCGGGCACGACGTACCAGAGGAAGGGGTTGGACCAGCCTCCCGTCCATACCGTGGGGAACGGGGCTGCTATGCCCGCGAGTTGGCCGTCCACCGTGATCTGCACCTCGCGGTTGGGTCCGGCCGGTGCCTTGCAGGAGTAGGTCGCGGGGTCGGGGACCGCGAGGTACCAGAACTCCTCGCAGCCGCCGCCCGAGCCGGTGGCGTACACCTCGGCGAGGACGCGTTCGGAGGTGCGCCCCGTGGTGACCTGCGGGGTGTTCAGCGGGAGCACCCGGTCGGGTGCCGCGGCGGGCGCGTTCCTGGCGTCGGCGGCGTAGAACGTGAGGGTCACCTTGACGTCGATGACGCCGGTGTAGGTGTCGTCGACGGTGTTGCCGATGAGCATCTCGACGGGCTGCGCGGAGCGGAGGGTGGCGCTGTAACGCGTGACGTCCTTCTCGACGTTCCAGGCGATGCCGTCCAGCGACGGCTCGGGGGTGGAGGTGCGCAACACCTCCACACCGCCCACGTGGAGATAGCCGAGACGGTCGTACTGACGCCCTTTGACCTTGCCGTCGAGGCGCAGCACCACCTTGCTCCACCGGTCGCCGCAGCCCTTCGGCGGGACGTAACTCCCCTGGTAGGGCGTGTAGTCGCGGAACTGGGTCGCGGCAAGGGTGACCTGGCACGACTTGGTGTGGGGCCTCGCCACCGGTGGCGCCGCCGTCAGCGGGTCGTGCCAGTCGGTGCCGAACTCGGTCGGCGGGGTGGCGGCGGGCGGGGTGGCGGCGATCGCCGCCGGCCCCGTGCCGAGCATCGCGGCGGCGGCCAGGGTGAGGCCGCCGAGCATGGACATGATCCTTCGTCGTCTCATGGACGAGGAGTGAAGCGCGAGCACGCCCGTGACGCCAGACCCGGCGGGTGGAACGTGGCGCGTTCTGAGCTCCAACGCGGAAAAATCGATTGAAAACCCCACCATGAAAGGGCGAACCTTGCACGGCTCACGCCACTCGACGCAAGGAAGCCCGGGACGTCATGCAAATTCGCGATCTTCCCTATACGGATCCGGGTGAGCCGGATGTCCGCTCGGGCCCGCGTTTCCTCTACTGGCTGGGCCGCAACCAGCTCGCCGGCCAGCTCAAGGCGCTCGGCTGGGGCTTGCTCCACCAGTGCGGCATCGCAGGCCTTCCGCTGACCGTCGGCCTCGCCGTACAGGCGGCCGTCGACCGCTCGGGCAACCGGCTCGCGATGGCCGCGGCCCTCAACGTGCTGCTCGGCGTCGCCATCGCGCTCGGCGAAGTGATGCTCCACCGCACGGCCGTCACCAACTGGATCACGGCCGCGGCCCGGGTGCAGCAGCTCCTGGCCCGCAAGGCGGCCGACCTCGGCTCGGTGCTCACGCGCCGGGTCGCGGCGGGCGAGGTGGTGGCGGTATCGACGGGCGACGTCGAGAAGATCGGATGGTTCGTCGAGGCGCTGTCGCGGTTCGTCGCGGCGGCCGCCGCACTGGTGATCATCTGCGTCGGTCTCGTCGTCTATCAGCCCGCGCTCGGGAGCGTCGTCGCGATCGGCGTGCCGATCCTCGCCCTGGCCGTCCTGCCGTTGCTGCCGCGCGCGACGCAGCGCGCGGATGTCCAGCGCGAAAAGGCGGGCCGGGCCACGGAGTTGGCGTCCGATACGGTCGCCGGTCTGCGGGTGCTGCGCGGTATCGGCGGTGAGGAGCTGTTCCTGGGCCGCTACCGGGAGGCGTCGCAGGAGGTCCGCAGGGCCGCGGTGCGCAGCGCCCGCATGTGGTCGCTGATCTCCGCCGTCCAGGTGCTACTGCCGGGACTGCTGCTCATCACGGTCGTCCTGTACGGCGCGCGGCTCGCCCTCGACGGACGGATCGCCGTGGGTGAACTGGTCACCGTCTACAGCGCGGTGACGCTGATGCTGTACCCCTTGCAGCACTTCGAGGAGATCGCCATGGCGTACTCCTTCTCGCGGCCCTCCGCGAAGCGGGCGGCGCGGGTGCTCGCACTCCAGCGGGTCACCGACCCGGCCGGGACGGACACGGGGGTGCCGTCCGGGCCGCGTGCCGAGCCGCTCTCGGACGCCCCTCTGACAGAACCGCCCACGGGTGACCTCTACGACCCCGCGAGCGGACTGCTGGCGCCCGAGGGCCGGTTGACGGCCGTGGTGTGCGGTGACCCCGACGCGGCGGGGCGCCTCGCGGACCGGCTCGGCGGCCACGCCCCGGAGTCCGACGGGCTGCCCTCGGTGCTGCTCGGCGGGGTGGCCCTCGACGGGCTCGCCCTGGCGTGTGCCCGCACGGCCGTCCTCGTCCAGGACAAGGACCCGGTGCTGCTCTCGGGCACACTGCGCGCCCTGCTCGACGTGCCGTCGTCCGGGCAGGTCGAGGCGGCGGCCGCACTGCGGGCCGCGCACTGCGACGACGTACTCGACGCGCTCGCGCAGGCATCGGTGGACGGCGGGGGCGACCCGATGGCCACCCGGATCACCGAGCGGGGCCGCTCGCTCTCCGGCGGCCAGCGCCAACGCCTCGCCCTCGCACGCTCGTTGGTGGCCGACCCCGAGGTGCTCGTGCTCGACGAGCCGACGTCCGCGGTGGACTCGCACACCGAGGCGCGCGTCGCGGACGGTGTCAAGCGGTTGCGCGCCGGGCGGACGACGGTCGTGTTCACGTCGTCGCCCCTGCTGCTCGACGTGGCCGAGCGGGTGGTGTTCGTACACGAGGGCGAGGTCGCGTCGGTGGGCGTGCACCGCGAACTGGTGCGCACCGACGCCCGGTACCGCGCGGTGGTCACCCGCGAGACGGACGAGACGCATGAGACCCACGAGACGGACATGACAACGGATAGGACAAGGGATAGGACAAACGAGACGGCCAAGCCGGACGAGAGGTGCCAGACGGACGAGGGCGAGACGAAGGCAGTGTCCCGGGCGATGGAGAAAGTGGAGGAATCGGCATGATCGGCGTGATCGGCGTGGCAGCACCGGAGTACGACCCCGCGGCCCCGGAGACGGCCACCACCCTGCCGGTGGGCACCCCGGCCACGGTCCGTGCATACGTACGTGAACTCCTGCGGCGCCACCGCAAGGCGTTCGCGATCCTGATCGGGACCAACGCGGTCGCCGTGATCGCGTCGATGGTCGGCCCGTACCTCCTCGGCGGTGTCGTCGAGGATCTGTCGACGGGTGTCGGCGACCTCCATCTCGGGCGTGTGGCGGCCCTGTTCGCGGCGGCGCTCGCCGTCCAGACGGTGTTCGTCCGCACGGTGCGCCTGCGCGGCGGAATGCTCGGCGAGGAGATGCTGGCCGACCTGCGCGAGGACTTCCTCGTGCGGTCGGTGGGGCTGCCGCCGGGCGTCCTGGAGCGCGCGGGCACGGGTGATCTGCTGTCCCGGATCACCACCGACATCGACCGCCTGGCCAACGCGATGCGCGAGGCCGTGCCGCAACTGGCCATCGGCGTGGTGTGGGCGGCGCTGCTGCTCGGCGCCCTCGGTGTCACGGCCCCGCCGCTCGCCCTCGCGGTCCTGATCGCGCTGCCGGTGCTGGTGGTGGGCTGCCGCTGGTACTTCCGTCGGGCGCCCGCCGCCTACCGCTCGGAGGCCGCCGGGTATGCGGCGGTCGCCTCCGCCCTGACGGAGACGGTGGACGCGGGCCGCACGGTCGAGGCGCACCGCCTGGGCGCGCGCCGCATCGCGCTCTCGGACCAGCGGGTGGCCGAGTGGACCGCGTGGGAGCGATACACCCTGTTCCTGCGCTCGGTGCTGTTCCCCGTGGTCAGCGTCACCCATATGACGATCATGGTGTCGGTGCTGACGATCGGCGGGGTCTTCGTCCTCAAGGACTGGATCACGGTCGGGCAGCTCACCACGGGCGCGCTGCTCGCCCAGATGCTGGTCGAGCCGATCGGGCTCATCCTGCGCTGGTACGACGAGCTCCAGGTGGCGCAGGTGTCGCTCGGGCGGCTCGTCGGCGTACGGGACATCGAGCCGGCCGCGGGCGACGCGGAGGTGCGTCCGCAGGGGCGACACGTCGAGGCGGACGACGTGCGCTTCGGCTACCGCGAGGGGGTGGACGTCCTGCACGAGGTCTCCCTCTCGGTCGCCCCGGGCACCCGGGTCGCTCTTGTCGGCCCGTCCGGGGCGGGCAAGTCGACGCTCGGCCGGCTCCTTGCCGGGATCTACGCGCCGCGCGCGGGCCGGGTCACGCTCGGCGCGGCTGAGCTGTCGCGGATGCCGGCGGAGCGGGTGCGCCGGCATGTGGCGCTGGTCAACCAGGAGCACCACGTCTTCGTGGGCTCGCTGCGCGACAACCTGCTGCTCGCGCGTACGGGCGCCGAGGACGCCGAGCTGTGGGCGGCGCTGGGGGCGGTCGACGCGGACGGCTGGGCGCGGGCCCTCGACTCCGGCCTCGCCACGGAGGTCGGCTCGGGCGGTCTGGCGCTCACCCCGGCGCAGGCCCAGCAGATCGCGCTGGCCCGGCTGGTCCTGGCCGACCCGCACACGCTGGTCCTGGACGAGGCGACGTCCTTGCTCGACCCGCGCGCGGCCCGCCATCTGGAACGTTCCCTGGCCCGCGTCCTGGACGGCCGCACGGTGGTGGCGATCGCGCACCGGCTGCACACCGCGCACGACGCGGATGTCATCGCGGTCGTGGAACGCGGACGCATCACGGAGCTGGGGAGTCATGAGGAGTTGGTGGCGGCGGACGGGGCGTACGCGGCACTGTGGCGGTCCTGGCACGGATAGCCTGCGGCGCGAGGGAGGGCACGCGGCGGGGCTTGGCCGAGCCCCGGGTGCCCTCGGCCACTCGGCCCACCGCGGACCGTGCGGGGTCGCTCGCGCAGTTCCCCGCGCCCCCAGGTAGGTGCCCCCTACCCGGCACCGCGGGGCAGGGCCCCGGATGCCCCTGCCATCGGTTCACCGCGGACCGTGCGGGGTCGCTCGCGCAGTTCCCCGCGCCCCCAGGTGGGTGGCCCTGCCCGGCAGCGTGGCGCAGGCCCCCGGGGGTTTCGGGCGGGGCTAGATGAAGTTCAGGGCTCCCGCCGCACCCACCCCGCCCAGAATCATGAACACCGGCATCAACACCTTCAGCTCCACCCAGCTCCCCGCACGGAACCTCATCCCCTTCGGCGGCCCCAGCGGAGCCCACCGCTTGCGGCCCAGCGGGATGGGCCACAGGATCGGGCAGCCCGAGACCGTCAGGGCGTCGCCGATGTCGTGCACCAGCGCGCCCAGGATGATCGGCAGGCCCAGCCACAGGTACTCCTGGCCGGGACCGGCGAACAGCCAGTCCGAGCCGTTGCCGGGCTTGTCGAGGACACCGGCGAGGATCCACGCGCTGGTCCCGCCCAGCAGCCACACCAGCACATCGCTCGAGACGCGGGCGGCCCGCCACAGCAGACCCTCCACCGCGAGGACCAGATGTACGAAGAGGATGCCGAGGACCGCCCAGCGCCCGCCGAACACCGCCGCCGCCGACGCACCCGCCCCGATCAGGACGGCCCACAGCCAGGTGTGGGTCAACGTACGGTGACCGCCGTTGCGGCGCGGGTCACCGGGGCCCCGGGTCGCCTTGTAGACGGCGTGCGAGAGGTCGTCGACGATGCCGCACAGCGCCTTGGACACCGGACCGAACGCGCGCGAGATCGTCGCCGACTTGTGGTCGAGGTCGGGCGCGAGCGCCGCGCCCGCCGTGATCAGGGCACCCACGGCGAGCACCGGCCACGGCATGGGATGCCCGGCGGCGGCAGCGGCGGCGCCCACTCCGAGCCAGGCCGCGGCCCCCGACAGTGAGTGCGCTGGTCCCATCATGGCCGTGCCCCGCCCCATTCCTCTTGCTCGTACGCACAGTTGACGGCCCGTCCGCAGACGGGCCGCACGGGCAGCCTACCTGCGATGATCTTCGCTTCGGCGGCCGGTTCCCGCTTACGGTCCGGGCCAGGCAAGATGGGGGCGTGACCCTTATCGATCAGCTGCCGCCGAGTGCCGACCCCGATGCCCTTTTCGAGGCCTTCTCCACCTGGGCCGAGGAACAGGGCATCAACCTGTACCCGGCCCAGGAGGAGGCGCTGATCGAGGTCGTGTCCGGGGCCAACGTGATCCTTTCCACGCCCACCGGTTCGGGAAAGAGCCTGGTGGCGGCCGGTGCGCACTTCGCGGCGCTCGCCAGGGACGAGGTCACCTTCTACACCGCGCCGATCAAGGCGCTGGTCTCGGAGAAGTTCTTCGACCTGTGCAAGCTCTTCGGCACCGAGAACGTGGGCATGCTGACCGGTGACGCCTCCGTCAACGCGGACGCCCCCGTCATCTGCTGCACCGCCGAGGTCCTCGCCTCGATCGCGCTGCGCGACGGCAAGCACGCCGACATCGGCCAGGTCGTCATGGACGAGTTCCACTTCTATGCCGAGGGCGACCGCGGCTGGGCCTGGCAGATCCCGATCCTGGAGCTTCCGCAGGCCCAGTTCGTCCTGATGTCGGCCACCCTCGGCGACGTCGCGATGTTCGAGAAGGACCTCACCCGCCGCACCGGCCGCCAGACGGCGGTGGTCCGCTCGGCGACCCGGCCCGTGCCGCTCTCGTACGAGTATGTGACGACGCCGATCACCGAGACGCTGACCGAGCTGCTCGAAACCAAGCAGGCGCCGGTCTACATCGTGCACTTCACGCAGGCGCAGGCGGTCGAGCGCGCGCAGTCGCTGATGTCGATCAACATGTGTACGCGCGAGGAGAAGGACAAGATCGCCGACCTGATCGGCAACTTCCGCTTCACCACCAAGTTCGGCCAGAACCTGTCGCGTTACGTCCGGCACGGCATCGGCGTGCACCACGCGGGGATGCTGCCCAAGTACCGCCGCCTGGTCGAGAAGCTGGCGCAGGCGGGTCTGCTGAAGGTCATCTGCGGTACGGACACCCTCGGCGTCGGCGTCAACGTCCCCATCCGTACGGTGCTGTTCACCGCGCTCACCAAGTACGACGGCACCCGCGTACGCACCCTGCGGGCCCGCGAGTTCCACCAGATCGCGGGGCGCGCGGGCCGGGCCGGCTTCGACACGGCGGGCTATGTCGTCGCGCAGGCCCCCGAGCACGTCATCGAGAACGAGAAGGCGCTCGCCAAGGCGGGCGACGACCCGAAGAAGCGCCGCAAGGTGGTCCGCAAGAAGGCCCCCGAGGGGTTCGTGGGCTGGTCGGACACCACCTTCGAGAAGCTGATCGGCTCCGAGCCGGAGCCCCTGACCTCCCGCTTCCGGGTCACCAACATCATGCTGCTCTCGGTGATCGCCCGGCCGGGCGACGCATTCAAGGCCATGCGCCACCTCCTGGAGGACAACCACGAGCCGCGCAAGGCGCAGTTGCGGCACATCCGCCGGGCCATCGCGATCTACCGCTCGCTGCTCGACGGCGGCGTGGTGGAGCAGCTGGCGACGCCGGACGCGGAGGGCCGTACGATCCGGCTCACCGTCGACCTGCAGCAGGACTTCGCCCTGAACCAGCCCCTCTCCACGTTCGCGCTCGCCGCCTTCGACCTCCTGGACCCCGAGTCGCCGTCGTACGCGCTCGACATGGTCTCGGTCGTCGAGTCGACGCTCGACGACCCGCGCCAGATCCTCGCGGCGATGCAGAACAAGGCGCGCGGCGAGGCCGTCGGGCAGATGAAGGCGGACGGCGTCGAGTACGAGGAGCGCATGGAGCGGCTCCAGGACATCTCGTACCCGAAGCCGCTGGAAGAGCTGCTGTGGCACGCGTACAACGTCTACAAGACGTCGCACCCGTGGGTCGGCGACCACCCGGTCTCGCCGAAGTCCATCATCCGTGACATGTACGAACGGGCGCTCACCTTCACGGAGTTCACCTCCTGGTACGAGCTGGCGCGCACCGAGGGCATCGTGCTGCGCTATCTGGCGAGCGCGTACAAGGCGCTCGACCACACCATTCCCGACGACCTGAAGACCGAGGACTTGGAGGACCTGATCGCCTGGCTGGGCGAGATGGTGCGCCAGGTGGACTCCTCGCTCCTGGACGAGTGGGAGCAGCTCGCCAACCCCGAGGTGCAGACCGCCGAGGAGGCGCAGGAGAAGGCCGACGAGGTCAAGCCGGTCACGGCAAACTCCCGCGCCTTCCGGGTGCTCGTACGCAACGCGATGTTCCGCCGGGTGGAGCTGGCGGCCCTGGACAACCTCACCGCGCTCGGCGAGCTGGACGCCGAGGCCGGCTGGGACGCCGACGCGTGGGGCGAGGCGATGGACAGGTACTGGGACGAGTACGACGATCTCGGCACCGGCCCCGACGCGCGCGGCCCCAAGCTGCTCTCGATCGAGGAGGACGCGGCGCACGGCCTGTGGCGCGTCCGTCAGGCGTTCGCCGACCCGAACGGCGACCATGGCTGGGGCATCAGCGCCGAGGTCGATCTGGCGGCCTCCGACGAAGAGGGCCGCGCGGTGCTGCGCGTCACCGACGTGGGCGAGCTCTGACCCCCACTCCCCCGCTATCCCTGTTCCGAGAGGACCGCGACGACATGACCAATCCGGCGGAGAGACTCGTCGATCTGCTCGACCTGGAGCGGATCGAGGTCGACATCTTCCGTGGCCGCAGCCCCGAGGAGTCCCTCCAGCGGGTCTTCGGCGGCCAGGTCGCGGGCCAGGCGCTGGTCGCGGCCGGCCGCACCACGGACGGCGAGCGCCCGGTGCATTCGCTGCACGCGTACTTCCTGCGGCCGGGCCGCCCCGGTGTGCCGATCGTCTACCAGGTGGAGCGGGTCCGCGACGGGCGGTCCTTCACCACGCGCCGGGTCACGGCGGTCCAGCAGGGCCGCACGATCTTCAACCTGACCGCGTCGTTCCACCGGCCCGAGCCGGGCAGCATCGAGCACCAGCTCCCGCCGCGCCTGGAATTCCCCGAGCCGGAGTCGCTGCCCTCGGTCACCGAGGAGATCCGTGAGCACCTGGGTGCGCTGCCGGAGGCGCTCGAGCGGATGGCGCGCCGTCAGCCGTTCGACATCCGGTACGTGGACCGGCTGCGCTGGACGCCCGAGGAGATCAAGGGTGCCGATCCGCGCAGCGCGGTGTGGATGCGGGCGGTGGGCCCGCTCGGCGACGACCCGCTGGTGCACACCTGCGCGCTGACGTACGCGAGCGACATGACGCTCCTGGACGCGGTGCGCATCCCCGTCGAGCCGCTGTGGGGGCCGCGCGGCTTCGACATGGCCTCGCTCGACCACGCGATGTGGTTCCACCGCCCGTTCCGCGCCGACGAGTGGTTCCTGTACGACCAGGAGTCCCCGGTCTCGACGGGCGGCCGGGGTCTGGCCCGCGGCCGGATCTACAACCGCGCGGGCGAACTCCTGGTGTCGGTGGTCCAGGAAGGCCTCTTCCGCCCCCTCACCCCCACCGCCGCCAACTGATCAACGCACCTCGACCGATCAACTCGCCTTTTTCCAGAAGGAGTTACCGATGAGCCTGTACGACATCCCGCTGCGCACCCTGTCCGGCGAGGCGGCCTCGCTGGCCGACTTCAAGGGCCGGGCCGTGCTCGTGGTGAACGTGGCGTCCAAGTGCGGCCTCACCCCGCAGTACGCGGGTCTTGAGCGGCTCCAGGAGCAGTACGGCGAGCGCGGCCTGACCGTGCTCGGCGTGCCGTGCAACCAGTTCGGCGGCCAGGAGCCCGGTACCGCCGAGGAGATCGGCACGTTCTGCTCGGCGACGTACGGTGTGACCTTCCCGCTCCTGGAGAAGACCGACGTCAACGGCGAGAGCCGGCACCCGCTGTACGCGGAGTTGACGAAGACGGCGGACGCCGACGGCGAGGCCGGCGACATCCAGTGGAACTTCGAGAAGTTCCTGCTCTCCCCGCAGGGCGAGGTGGCCGCCCGCATCCGCCCGCGCACGGAGCCGGAGGCCCCCGAGGTCGTCGCCCTCATCGAGACCAACCTGCCCGCCTGACCCCGGCCCCACGACGCGAAGGCGCCCCGCCCTTGTTCGAGGGTGGGGCGCCTTCGCGTACCCGTCGGCCGGCGGTTCGGCATGCTGAGAGGGTGCGGGCGTGCCGTCGGCTAGCGGATGGGCATGCCAGAGAGGGTGCGGGCGATGACGAGCCGCTGAATCTCGCTGGTGCCCTCAAAAATGGTGTAAATAGCGGCATCCCGGTGCATACGCTCCACCGGGTACTCGCGCGTGTAGCCGTTGCCGCCGAGGATCTGGATCGCCTGCGCGGTGACCTTCTTGGCTGTCTCACTGGCGTACAGCTTGGACATCGAGCCCTCGGCCGACTCGAACTTCTTGCCCGTGGTCGCCATCCAGGACGCGCGCCACACCAGGAGGCGGGCCGCGTCGATCTGGGTGCGCATGTCGGCGAGCTGGAAGGCGATGCCCTGGTTGTCGATGATGGGGCGGCCGAACTGCTCGCGGGTCTTGGCGTATTCGAGCGCGTAGTCGTACGCGGCCCGAGCCGTGCCCACCGCCATCGCGCCGACGGCCGGGCGGGAGGCCTCGAAGGTGGCCATCGCGGCGTTCTTCACGCGCTCCGTGCCGCCGGCCTTCGCCTTCTCGCGGGAGCGGGCGAGGCGCTCGTCGAGCTTCTCCTTGCCGCCGAGCAGGCAGCTGCCAGGGACGCGTACGTCTTCGAGGACGACCTCGGCGGTGTGCGAGGCGCGAATGCCGTGCTTCTTGAACTTCTGGCCCTGGCTGAGGCCCGGGGTGTTCGGCGGCACGATGAAGGAGGCGTGGCCCTTGGAGCCGAGCTCGGGGTCGACGACCGCGACGACGACGTGGACGCCCGCGATGCCGCCGTTGGTCGCCCAGGTCTTGGTGCCGTTCAGGGTCCACTCGTCCTTGGCCTCGTCGTACACGGCGCGGGTGCGCATCGAGGCGACGTCGGATCCGGCGTCCGGCTCGGAGGAGCAGAAGGCGGCGACCTTGACGTCGGTCACATCGCCGTACATCTGGGGAATCCAGGTGCCGATCTGCTCCTCGGTGCCGTTGGCGAGGACGCCGACGGCGGCGAGGCCGGTACCGACGATGGAGAGCGCGATGCCCGCATCGCCCCAGAAGAGCTCCTCCATGGCGACCGGGATGCCGAGACCGGTCGGGTCGAAGAACTGCTGCGCGTAGAAGTCGAGGGAGTAGATTCCGACCTTGGCGGCTTCCTGGATGACGGGCCAGGGGGTCTCCTCGCGCTCGTCCCACTCGGCGGCGGCGGGCCGGATCACATCCTTGGCGAATCCGTGCAGCCAGTCCCGGACCTGCTTCTGGTCGTCGCTGAGATCCATCGTGAACTCGGCCATGTCCCCTCCACCACTTCAAGCGTTACTTGCGGTAACCGCAGTCTGTTACCGACGGGTAGCCGCTGTCAACCGGCCTCCGGCCCCGCAGCGTCCCCCACGGGCGGAGTGTTACGTTGCGGCAAGGCTCCCGAGAGGGGGCCGACGGAGCAGGCAGTACGGGCGGGGAGACGAACCCAATGGAGACCACGCAGCAGGCCGAGCAGCAGCGCACGGCGGCCGAGCGCCGGCGGCGCGAACTCCTGGAGGCGGCGGACCGGGTCGTGCTCCGGGACGGCCCCAAGGCCTCGATGAACGCGATCGCGGCGGAGGCGGGCATCACCAAGCCCATCCTCTACCGGCACTTCGGCGACAAGGGCGGGCTCTACCGCGCGCTCGCCAAGCGCCACACCGACGCGCTGCTCGCCGCGCTGCGGTCCGCGCTCGACGCGCCCGCGGGGCGGCGCGAGCGGGTCGAGGCGACCCTCGACACCTATCTCGCGGCGATCGAGGCGCGGCCGCAGGTGTACCGGTTCCTCATGCACCCGGCGGAGGACGCGCCGGCGCCCGAGTCCGAGCAGGGTTTCGACGTGGGCCGCCACTCGGCGCCGCTCCTCCGTCGCATGGGCGAGGACCTGGGCGTGGTCATAGCCGAGCGGATCGATCTCGGGCCGGGCAGTGAGGTGCTCGCGCGGGTGTGGGGGCATGGGATTGTCGGCATGATGCATGCGGCGGGTGACTGGTGGCTGGGCGAACGGCCGTGCTCCCGGCCGGAGTTGGTCCGTGCGCTCGCGGATCTCCTGTGGGGCCGCCTCGCCGCGGCGGGCGACCGGGCCGGCGGCCCCGGCTTCTGACCCCGCCCAGCACCACCCGGGTACGACGGGGTCTGGGGGCGGAGCCCAGGGGTCAGCTCCAAGGGGCCTTGCGGATCGCGCGCTGCAAGCGGGACCGGTGCCGGCCCGTCACCCGGTCGGCGTACACCGTACCGTCGAGGTGATCGCACTCGTGCTGAAGGCACCGCGCGAAGAACCCCGTCCCCTCGACCCGCACCGGCGCCCCCGCAAGGTCCACCCCCTCCACCACCGCCCGGTCGAAGCGCGAGGTCGGCGCCTCAAGACCCGGCAGCGAGAGGCACCCCTCCGGGCCCCGCACCTCCACCCCGTCCGCCTCGACCAGACGAGGATTGACGACGTACCCGAGATGCCGCACATCCTCGTCGTCCGGGCAGTCGTACACGAACACCCGCTGTCCGACGCCGATCTGGTTCGCCGCCAGGCCAACACCGTCGGCCGCGTACATCGTCGCGAACATATCCTCGACGAGACGGTGCAGCGCGGGGCCGAACTCCGTGACGGGTTCGCAGGGCGCGTGGAGCAACCCGTCACCGAGGAGACTCATCTCTCGTACGGAGCCGGAACTGCCGGGAATGGGACGGTGGCGCATGGGCGCAAGAGTACGTTCCTCGGGGCACGGGCCATTTCGGATGGTGGCGCGGTTCGGGGCGCTGACCGGATCTCGATAGGCTGACACCTGACCCAGGCGCAAGGAGGATCAAGGACGATGTCAGGACACGTTGGAGGTGCCGGGCCCCTGTCACCGCGAGCCAAGCTGGCGGTGACCGCGGGCAAGGCCGCCGCGGCGGTGTCGCGCGCGGCGGGCCGGGGCAGTGGATCGGTGATCGGCGGGCGCGTCGCGCTCAAGCTCGACCCCGATCTGCTCGGGCGGCTCGCCACTCATCTGGACGTCGTCCTGGTGTCGGCGACGAACGGCAAGACGACCACGACCCGGCTGATCGCCGAGGCACTCGGGGCCAGCGGCCCGGTGGTGTCGAACGCGCTCGGCGCCAACATGCCGGCCGGCATCACGTCGGCGCTCGCGGGCGGTTCGGACGCGAAGTACGGCGTGATCGAGGTCGACGAGAAGTATCTGGCGGGCGTGGCCCGCGATGTGACGCCGAAGGCGATCGCGCTGCTCAACCTGTCGCGCGACCAGCTCGACCGCGCCGCCGAGACCCGGATGCTCGCCGAGAAGTGGCGCGAGGGCCTGTCGGGTTCGAAGGCCGTGGTGATCGCCAACGCGGACGACCCGCTGGTCGTGTGGGCGGCGTCCTCCTCGCCCAACGTGGTGTGGGTGGCGGCCGGTCAGGAGTGGAAGGACGACGCCTGGTCGTGCCCCTCCTGCGGTGGTGTGATGCAGCGCCCGGGCGACGACTGGTTCTGCGGCGAGTGCGGTTTCCGCCGCCCGGCGCCCAGTTGGGTGCTCAACGGCGACTACGTCCTCGACCCGCACGGCTCGGCCTGGCCGATCCACCTCCAGCTGCCCGGCCGCGCCAACAAGGCGAACGCAGCCACCTCGGCCGCGGTCGCCGCGGTGTTCGGCGTGCCGCCGCAGGTCGCCCTGGAACGCATGTACCAGGTGCAGGCGGTGGCGGGCCGTTACGACGTGGTCAACTTCGCCGGCCGTGAGCTGCGGCTGCTGCTCGCGAAGAACCCGGCGGGCTGGCTCGAAACGTTTTCCCTCATCGACCCGCCGCCGACCCCGGTGGTCCTCTCCGTCAACGCCCGCGGCGCCGACGGCACGGACACGTCCTGGCTGTGGGACGTCGACTACACCCGGCTCGCCGGCCACCCGATCTTCGTGATCGGCGACCGCAAGCTGGACCTGGCGGTACGCCTTGAGGTCGCCAACCTGGACTTCCGGGTGTGCGAGAGCCTGGAGGAGTGCACGCAGCTGGCGCCGCCCGGACGGATCGAGCTGATCGCCAACTACACCGCGTTCCAGGACGTACGCCGCGTCGTCGGCAACTGACCCCAGCAAGGAGCAAGCAAGCGACATGGCAGACAACAGCCTGCGCCTCGTGTGGGTCTACCCCGACCTGCTCAGCACCTACGGCGACCAGGGCAACGCCCTGGTCGTGGAGCGCCGGGCGCGCCAGCGGGGCCTGGACGTGCACCGGCTCGACGTGCGCAGCGACCAGCCGATCCCGACCTCCGGTGACATCTACCTCATCGGCGGCGGCGAGGACCGGCCGCAGCGGCTCGCGGCCGAGCGGCTGCGCCGCGACGGCGGCCTGGAGCGCGCCGCGTCCAACGGCGCGATCATCTTCTCGGTCTGCGCCGGCTACCAGATCCTCGGCCACGAGTTCATCAACGATGTCGGCGAGCGCCAGCAGGGCCTCGGTCTGATCGACGTGATCTCGACGCGCGGCGAGGGCGAGCGGTGTGTCGGCGATGTGCTCGGCGACATCGACGAGCGCCTCGGCCTGCCCCAGCTGACCGGTTTCGAGAACCACCAGGGCATCACCCACCTCGGCCCCACGGCCCGCCCGTTCGCGCGGGTACGCCTGGGCAAGGGCAACGGCACGGGCGACGGTACCGAGGGCGCGTACAACGACACCGTGTTCGGGACGTACATGCACGGTCCGGTGCTCGCGCGCAATCCGCAGATCGCGGACATGCTCCTGAAGCTGGCCCTCGATGTGAACGCGCTGCCGCCGACCGACGACCGGTGGTACGAGGCGCTGCGCGCCGAGCGCATCGCCTCGGCGACCCAGCCCGCGTAACGCGCCTCCGGCCGCGACGGACTTCGTACTTTCGTACGACGTCCATCAGTCGGACCTCCGATTCGGCCCCGTCACCCTGCGCCGGTAGGGTGACGGGGATCCAACCGGACGACGTGGTCCGGTCGTCGGCCCACGTTGCAAAGGTTCTCCGGGCAATGCGAATTGGTGTGCTCACCTCCGGCGGCGACTGCCCCGGCCTGAACGCCGTCATCCGATCCGTCGTGCACCGCGCGGTGGTCGACCACGGCGACGAGGTCATCGGCTTCCACGACGGCTGGAAGGGCCTGCTCGAAGCCGACTACCGCAAGCTCGACCTCGACGCGGTCGGCGGCATCCTCGCTCGTGGCGGCACCATCCTCGGCTCCTCCCGCGTGCAGCCCGCGCATCTGCGCGACGGCGTCGAGCGCGCCCGGGGCCATGTCGCCGAGCTGGGCCTCGACGCGATCATCCCGATCGGCGGCGAGGGCACTCTGAAGGCGGCGACCCTGCTCTCCGACGCGGGACTTCCCATCGTCGGCGTGCCGAAGACCATCGACAACGACATCGCCTCGACCGACGTCACCTTCGGCTTCGACACCGCCGTGGGTGTGGCGACCGAGGCGCTCGACCGTCTGAAGACGACCGCCGAGTCGCACCAGCGCGTCCTGATCGTGGAGGTCATGGGCCGCCACACCGGCTGGATCGCCCTGCACTCGGGCATGGCCGCGGGCGCGCACGCCATCGTGGTGCCCGAGCGCCCCTTCGACATCGACGAGCTGACCGAGCTGGTCGGCAAACGCTTCTCGGCGGGCAAGAAGTTCGCGATCGTCGTCGTCGCCGAGGGCGCCAAGCCGCGCGAGGGCTCGATGCAGTTCGACGTGGGCGGCACCGACGTCTACGGCCACGAGCGCTTCGCCGGCGTCGCCCGCCAGCTCTCCATCGAGCTGGAGCAGCGCCTGAACAAGGAGGCCAGGCCGGTCATCCTGGGCCACGTCCAGCGCGGCGGCACGCCCACCGCGTACGACCGGGTGCTCGCCACCCGCTTCGGCTGGCACGCCGTGGAGGCGGCTCACCGCGGTGAGTTCGGGATGCTGACCGCGCTGCGCGGCACCGACATCGTCATGGTCCCGCTCGCCGAGGCGACGGCCACCCTGAAGACCGTCCCGGCCGAGCGGTACGCCGAAGCGGAGTGCGTCCTCTAGGACACCTCACGGGCGCGCCGCTCCGGTCGCTTCGGTCCCTCCGGTCGCTTCGGTGCCTCCGGTCGCTTCCGGAATGTTTTGTACGCAATGAACCGCCCCCGGCCGCATCACCGGCCGGGGGCGGTTCTAGTCTGGTGCGGGACAACCGGTACGAATCAGGAGTCAGCGGATGGATCACAGCGGGCACGGCATGGACATGAACATGGACCTGCCGCCGTTCACGCTGGCGCGGGGCCTGGAATGGTCGGCCGACTCCTTCTTCCTCGTCGGCTGTCTGCTCGGCCTCGCCCTGTACGCGTGGGGCGTGGTCCGGCTCAGGCGGCGCGGTGACAGCTGGCCGGTCAGCCGCATGATCTTCTGGACCGTGGGCGTCCTGACCATCGCGCTGGTCATGTGCACCAAGCTCAACGACTACGGCATGGTCATGTTTAGCGTGCACATGGTGCAGCACATGGTGATCAGCATGCTCTCGCCGATCCTGCTACTGCTGGGCGCGCCGGTCACCCTGGCACTGCGCGCGCTGCCGGTCTCCGCGACGCGTGGCCGCAAGGGGCCGCGCGAGCTGCTCCTGATGCTGCTGCAGAGCCGGTACATGAAGATCATCACGCATCCGGCGTTCACCATCCCGCTCTTCATCGCCAGCCTCTACGGGCTCTACTTCACGCCGATCTTCGACTTCCTCATGGAGTCGAAGACGGGGCACATCGCGATGATGGTCCACTTCCTCGCCGTCGGCCTGGTCTTCTTCTGGCCGATCATGGGCATCGACCCGGGACCGCACCGCCCCGGCTATGTGATGCGGATGCTGGAGCTGTTCGCGGGGATGCCCTTCCACGCCTTCTTCGGCATCGCCCTGATGATGGCGAGCGAGCCGATGATCGGCACGTACAGGAACCCGCCGTCCTCGCTCGGCATCGACGCGCTCACCGACCAGCAGGCCGCCGGCGGCATTGCCTGGGCGTTCAGCGAGATCCCCTCCGTGCTCGTCCTGATCGCGCTCGTCTTCCAGTGGTACGCCACCGAGAAGCGCCAGGCGCGCCGCACCGACCGGGCCGCCGAGCGCGACGGCGACAAGGAACTGAACGCCTACAACGCCTATCTCGCCTCCCTGAACACGCGCGGGCGGTAGCGCCGGGACCCCTCGCGGGGTGACCATGGCCTTCACGGCACCTGCCGGGAGGAAGGGGACCGCGATGCCCCGTTCGACGAAGTCGATGATGGTGCTCACCCTGGTCATGCTGGTGGTGATCACGGCGTATACGGTGGCGCTCGGCAGCAGCGGCTGGCTGTGGTTCGGCTGGGTGGTGCTCGGGCTCACCGCGATCGGCACGGCCGCGGTGTCACGCAGCACGTGAGGGGTGCGCGAGCAGCGCCCGGGCAGGACCCGAGCCGTACGTGAGCGGCATTTCTCCGGCCGCGCCGTTCCGTACGAGAGGTTCGCAGTGAGGCATCCCCTGACCATCGCGGTGGCGCAGCCGAGGTGTACGGCGTACGACGTGAGCGGCAACGCGTTGGCGCACGCGCAGGCCGTCCGGGCGGCGGACGTGGCCGGTGTGCTCCACGCCGATCACGAGGCGGAGCTCCACGCGGAGCGCGCCCGCGGGGTCGCCGCCGACCACGGTGTATGGGCCGCGACAGCCAACTTCGCGGGCCCCACCGGCGGTGGCTTCGACCGTACGTCGGGCGGTTCGGGCATCTGGTCGGCCGACGGCCGTGAGCTGGCGCGGGCGGACGCGGCCCCCGACTCGATCGCGCGGGCGCGATTCACCGGCTGAGCCCCGGGCCACCACCCGGCGGCCGCTCCCGCCGGGCGACACCCCCGTGATCGGTCGGCGGTGGTTACAGCGGCCGGGGCCTGCGCCTACACTGGCCACCCTTCGGCATGGTGAGGAGCTCGCGGGTGCTCTATTACATCCTCAAGTACGCAGTCCTGGGGCCCCTGTTGAGGGTGTTGTTCCGGCCGCGCCTTGAGGGGCTTGAGCACGTCCCCGAGGACGGCGCGGCCATCGTCGCGGGGAACCATCTCTCGTTCTCCGACCACTTCCTGATGCCGGTGATGCTGAAGCGGCGCATCACCTTCCTCGCCAAGCAGGAGTACTTCACGGGGCCCGGCATCAAGGGCCGGCTCACGGCGGCGTTCTTCCGTGCCGTCGGACAGATCCCGGTGGACCGGTCGGGCAAGGAGGCCGGGCAGGCGGCGATCCGCGAGGGGCTCGGGGTGCTCACCAAGGGCGAGTTGCTCGGCATCTATCCCGAGGGGACGCGCTCCCCCGACGGCAAGCTCTACAAGGGCAAGGTCGGCGTCGCGGTGATGGCGATCAGGGCCGGGGTCCCGGTGATCCCGTGCGCCATGGTGGGCACCTTCGAGATCCAGCCACCCGGCCAGGCCCTGCCGAAGATCAAGCGCGTGTCGATCCGCTTCGGCGAGCCGCTCGACTTCTCCCGGTACGAGGGCATGGAGGGCGAGAAGGCCGTCCTTCGGGCGGTCACCGACGAAATCATGTACAAGGTCATGGAGTTGTCAGGCCAGGAGTACGTGGACCGCTACGCGGCCGATGTGAAGGCCGAGGAGTCGCGGCGGTTCCGCGGCATCATGGGCTGAGCCGGGCTTGGACTGAGCGAGCACGAGCCGACACCCGAGTTCCCCTGATGGCTGCGCCCTGGGCGGATCCGCGCAGGGTGAAACGCTCTGGCCGCGGTGATCGGCGGGCCGTACCTTCGCGGCATGAGCAAAGGAACAGCACTCGTCATGGGAGCCACCGGACAGATCGGCCGGGTCGCGGTGCGCGCACTCGCCGAGGACGGCTGGGAGGTGCGCGCCGCGTCACGGGGCGGAGGTGAGGACCCCACGTGGCCCGACGCGGTCCGCCGCGTGCGGCTGGACCGGGAGGACGACGCGGCAGTGGCCGCGGCCGTCGGGGACGGCGTGGATGTGCTGGTCGACATGGTGGCGTACGGCAAGGAGCACGCGCGGCAGCTGATCGGGCTCGGTGACCGGGTCGGTTCGGCGGTGGTGATCTCCAGCGGCGCGGTGTACGAGGACGACCGGGGCCGCAGCTTCGACACGGCGGCGGGCCCGGCCGGACCGCCGTGCTATCCGGTGCCGATCTCCGAATCGCTCGCCACGGTGGCGCCGGGCGACGCCACGTACAGCGCCAGGAAGATACGCCTGGAGCGGGAGCTGCTGGATTCCGAGCTGCCCTCGACGCTGCTGCGCGCGGGCGCGATCCACGGCGTGCACTGCCGCAGCCCCCGCGAACTGCACTTCGTGAAGCGGGCGTTGGACGGCCGGCCGGCGCGGATCCTGGCGTTCGACGGGCGCAGCCGTTTCCATCCCGCGCACGCGGCCAACATCGCCGAGCTCATCCGGCTCGCGGCGCTGAAGCCGGCCTCGCGGGTGCTCAACGCGGCGGACCCCGAGGCGCCGACGGTCACGGAGATCAGCACGGCCATCGACGAGGTCCTGGGGGTGCGCAGCGAGATCGTGCCGGTGGAGGGCGAGACGGAGAGCGGCGTCGGGCTGACTCCCTGGAGTGGCCCGCACCCCATCGTGTACGACATGTCGGCCGCCGAGCGGGAGTTGGGCTATCGGCCGGTGACCGGGTATGCGGAGTCGCTGCCGCGGACCGTCGAGTGGATCGCGGGTCAGCTGGAAGGGCGCGACTGGCGCGAGGCGTTCCCCGCGATGACGAAGTACGGCGACCTGTTCGACTACGCGGCCGAGGACGCCTGGCTGGCCGCGCGCGGCTGACCGCGACGGCGGCTCGGGCGGCCGCCGCGCACGGCGCGCCCCGCGCGACGGCCGGGTGGAGCGGCAGCGCGAAGGGCGGCCGGAGCGTTCCGGCCGCCCTTCGCGATCAACTACCTTTTACGACACCGGAGTTACGGCACCGGAGTTACGGCACGGGAGTCGCGTGCGGGGTGCATGTGAAGTCCGCGCGGTCGGTCTTGCCGGTGAGCAGGTAGTCGTCCACGCGCGAGTTGATGCACGGGTTGACGAGACCGGTCACACCGTGGGAACCGGCGCCCTTCTCGATGACGAGGCGCGAGTTCTTGAAGGCCTTGTGCAGTTCGACGGCGCCATGGAACGGGGTGGCGGCGTCGTTGGTGGACTGCACGATCAGGACCTGTGGGAGCCCCTTGCCGGTCTTGACCTTGACCGGGTGGTTCTGCTGCTTGGTGGGCCAGGTGGCGCACGGCAGGTTCATCCAGGCGTTGGACCAGGTCAGGAATGGGTAGTCCTTGTTCAAGCGGGTGTTGTCACGGTCCCACTTGTGCCAGCTGGTCGGCCACTTGGCGTCCGCGCACTCGATGGCGGTGTAGACGGCGTTGCCGTTCTCGGAGGCGATGTTGCCTGCGATGTCCGTCATGTCGGAGGCGGCGGCCGCGACGACCGGCTTGCTGTCACCCGCCGCGTAGGCGCTGAGCGCCTTGGCGACCGGCACCCAGTACGAGTCGTAGTACGGGGCCTTCTGGAAGAAGCCGAGCAGCTCGGCCGGGCCGACCTTGCCGTCGAGGGGGCTCTTCTTGGCGTCGGCGCGCAGCTTCAGCCACTGCGCCTCGACCTGGGCCCGGGTGGTGCCGAGGTGGAAGGTGGCGTCGTACTTGGCGACCCAGTCCTCCCACTCGTTCCAGCGGGCCTGGAAGGCGACGTCCTGCTCCAGGTTGGCCTGGTACCAGATGTTGTCCTGGTCCGGGTTGACCACGCTGTCCACGATCATGCGGCGGACGTGCGAGGGGAACAGGGTGCCGTAGACCGCGCCCAGGTAGGTGCCGTAGGAGACGCCCAGGTAGTTGAGCTTCTTCTCACCGAGCGCGGCGCGGATGACGTCCAGGTCGCGGGCGGTGTTCGGGGTGGTCATGTACGGCAGCATCCAGCCGCTGCGCTCGGCGCAGCCGTCCGCGTACTCGGCGGCGAGCTTGCGCTGGACGCGCTTGTCGGCCTCGGTGTCCGGGACCGGGTCGGCCTTGGGGCCCTTGGCGTACTCCTGCGGGTCGACGCAGGAGATCGGCGTCGAGTGCCCGACGCCACGCGGGTCGAAGCCCACGAAGTCGTACGCCTTGGAGGTGTTGGTCCACAGCGGGTTCTTCTTGGCCACCCGGGTCGGGAAGGCCATGCCGGAGCCGCCGGGGCCGCCGGGGTTGTAGATCAGGGCGCCCTGGCGCTCGGCCTTGGTGCCGGTGTTCCCGATGCGGTCGACGGCGAGCTTGATCTGCTTGCCGTTGGGCCGCGCGTAGTCGAGCGGGACGCTGACGTAGCCGCACTGGACGGGCTTGGCGATGGCCCAGTCGGCGGGGCAGTCGGTCCAGCTGATGCCCTGCTCGGCCGCACGGTCGGCCGCGACCTGTACGCCACGCGCCTCGGACCAACCGTGGTCGCGGTTGTCGGCGTTGGCGACCGGGGCCGCTATCGCGCCCACCATCAGCGTGCCCGCGATCAGTGTGCCGGCCGAGCCGAGCACTGCGGTGCGTCTCAAGTGGTACCTCCCCCTGCTGAAGTGCGCTGTTCAGCTCAGCGCTGCGTTCGGGCCTGTCGGGGGATCCTTTCGTCTGTGAGCCCCCTGTGCACAACCCGAGCAGGCGTTTCTTTACCGAACCGATAGCCGGATCGGAGGTTCCGCTGAGCGGTCACCGGGAGGGCAGGAGGTGTGTGCGCAGTACGTCGTCGAGGGCCCGGCGCACCAGGCGGGCGTCCGGGGCGAGCGCCGTGACGAGGAAGCCGGGGCCGGCGAGCGGGGTGAGCACCACGTCCTCGCCGAGCAGCCGGGCCTCGGCGGGCCGGTCGGTGAACTCCGGTCCCACCACCAGGAGTTGACCCGCCGCGCGGTGACCGCCAAGGACCGCTCCCCCGTCCCAGCCGCCCGGCGCGCCGGGCCCGAAGGCCAGCTCCTGGTCGAGGAGGGGCCGGCCGGCGCGGTGCACGGTGAGCCGGGTGGTGAGCGTGCCGGGGGGTTCGCCGTGCCGGCCGAGCACCTGCTCCTCGCGGAAGATGAGGCGGGCGCCGGGCGCGAGATCGATCCGGGTGCGCATCCTGAGGTCGCTGCCGCGTACGGAGATGAGCTGTTCGGGGAGCCAGCGCAACTCACCCCCGTCGGCCACGGTGAGCCGTACGCCGTAGTGGGCCCGCTCACCGCCCCGGCCGGGCAGCGCGATGGTGGCGGCCGCCGAGTCGACGTCGAGCCGTGTCCCGCACCGTACTTCGGCTTCCAGCGCGAGCCGGTCGCCACCGAGCGGGGCGCTCATCGCGCCGACGACGGTGACCCGGTGGTACGGGCCCCGGGCGCGGGTGCGGCGCAGGGCGAGCGGACCCGCGCCTTCGAGGACGGGCAGCCCTTCGGGGGTGGCGACGATGCGGGCGGTGGCGCGCAGCCCTGCCGCGCCGAGGGTCACGCCTGCCATGCCGCGAGCTTCTCGCCGACCCACGCGGCGACGTCGGCGACGCCGGTCTCGGACCTCAACGACTGGAAGACGACGGGGAGTTCAGCTCGCTGCTCCTTGGCGTCCCGGGCCATGCGGTCGAGGTCGGAGCCGACGTACGGGGCGAGGTCGGTCTTGTTGATCACAAGGAGATCGGCGGTGGTGACGCCCGGGCCGCCCTTGCGCGGGATGTCGTCGCCACCGGCCACGTCGATGACGAAGATCTGGGCGTCGACGAGCCCCTTGGAGAAGGTGGCGGTGAGGTTGTCGCCACCGGACTCTACGAGGATGAGATCGAGCGGCCCGACGGCGTCCTCCAGGTCCTCGACGGCTTCGAGGTTGGCGGAGATGTCGTCGCGGATCGCGGTGTGCGGGCAGGCGCCGGTCTCCACGGCCTGGATCCGCTCGGGCGGCAGCACGGCGTTGCGCAGCAGGAAGGCGGCGTCCTCGCGGGTGTAGATGTCGTTGGTGACGACGGCGATGGAGAGCTGGTCGCGCAGGGCGCGGCAGAGCGCGGCGACCGTCGCGGTCTTCCCGGACCCGACGGGCCCGCCCAGCCCGACCCGCAGCGCACGCCGCGACCCGTCGGAACGGCGGGCGTCGGCGCTGACGGCGCCGGAACCTTCGTGGGAGTGGCCGAGGTGCATGGGGTCTCCTGGGTGAGTGACAAAGAGTGGGCAACGGAGAGTCGAATCAACGCCCTTGCCTGGCAGAGGCGTTGGTGGTTGTTACGGGGGCCCGGCCCACCCCGCCCGTTCGGGCGCCAGGGCGGACCCGGGCAACCTCAGCCCGTCCGACGAGCAGCGGGCAACCCTCGGGATCAGCAGACCCCAGGGCAACCGCAGCCCGTCCGACGAGCTGCGGACAACCCTCGGGATCAGCAGACCCCGGGGCAACCTCAGCCCGTCCGGCGAGCTGCGGGCAGCCCTCGGGATCAGCAGACCCCGGGGCAACCTCAGCCCGTCCGGCGTTTGAGGACGAGCGCCCTTCAGGCGCGACCGGGGGTCTGGGGGCGGGAGCCCCCAGGTCGGGAGCGGGGGCCGAGCCCGCAAGACGGGGGACGGGGGGCGGAGCCCCCGGACGGAGGGAGCCACTCCTACGACGCGAACAGCCGCACGGGCCAAGCCGCATGCACCTCCGCCATGACATCGAGCAGCGGAGCCGACGCCGCGGGCAGCGCGTCGAACCCCTCCACCACCGCCTCCGCCGCGGCGACGGCCGCCCGCCGGGCCACGTCGTCCAGCTCGGGCGCGAGCCGGGCGAGGACGGCCGTGGCGTCGAACGGGTCGAGGCTCAGCAGCCGTACCGCCGCCGTGGCCGGCCCGCTGACCATTTCGTACGCCACGCAGTGCGCCGCGTCCTCGGGTCCGAGTCCCGCCGCTCGCGCGGCGAGACCGAGCACGATCGGCTGGTGCGCGCCGCGCGGACGCGCCGCGGCAAGGGCGTCGAGTTCGCCGCTCGGCCAGGTCGCGCGGGCCGCCCGCATCATCTGGCGGCCCAGCTTGCGGGCGGTGGTGCGCAGGGCGGGTGACGGGGTGCGGGCGTCGGCGGCCTCGTCGAGGGCGAGGGGGTCGAGGCCGGCCGCGGCCGCCGCGGCGAGCGCGGCGGAGGTGAGGCCCGCGGTGTGCAGCCGGCCCCGGCAGAATCCCGCGAGGTCGGCCGGGGTGCGGATGCGTCCCGCTTTGACGGCCGCTTCGGCCCCGCCCGAGTGGGCGTGGCCGCCGGCGGGGAAGCGGCCGTCAGCGAGGACGAGCAGGGCAGCGCGACTCATGTGATGCCAGCCCGTCAGAAGAGGAAGTACCGCTGAGCCATGGGCAGTTCGGCGGCGGGGGCGGGCTCCACCACGTCCCCGTCGATGGTCACGGTGAACGTGTCCGGATCGACGGTGACATCGGGCAGCGCGTCGTTTTCGCGCATGTCCGCCTTGCCGACCCGCCGGGTGTTCTTGATCGCCACGAACTCCTTGCCGAGGCCGAGCCGTTCGGGAAGTCCGTCCTCGATGGCGGCCGAGGAGACGAAGTTGAGGGAGTTGGCGGCGGGCGCCCGGCCCTGCGCGCCGAACATGGGCCGGGGCAGGATCGGCTGGGGGGTGGGGATCGACGCGTTGGCGTCGCCCATCTGCGCGTACGCGATCTGGCCGCCCTTGATGACGAGCTGCGGCTTGACGCCGAAGAAGGCGGGCTCCCACAGGACGAGGTCGGCGAGCTTGCCGGTCTCCACGGACCCGATCTCGTGGTCGAGGCCCTGGGCGACGGCCGGGTTGATCGTGTACTTGGCGACATAGCGACGGACGCGGTGGTTGTCGGCCCGCCCGTCGCCCGCGAGCGCGCCGCGCCGCACCTTCATGACGTGCGCGGTCTGCCAGGTCCGCAGCACGACCTCGCCGATCCGGCCCATCGCCTGCGCGTCGGAGGAGATGATCGAGATGGCGCCCATGTCGTGCAGGAAGTCCTCGGCCGCGATGGTGGAGGGACGGATGCGGGACTCGGCGAAGGCCAGGTCCTCCGGCACGGCGGGGTTGAGGTGGTGACAGACCATCAGCATGTCGAGGTGTTCCTCGATGGTGTTGACGGTGTGCGGGCGGGTCGGATTGGTGGAGCTGGGCAGCACGTTGGGCTGCGAGACGACGGTGATGATGTCGGGGGCGTGACCGCCGCCCGCGCCCTCGGTGTGGTACGAGTGGATGGAGCGGCCGGCGATGGCGGCGAGGGTGTCGGCGACGAAGCCCGCCTCGTTCAACGTATCGGTGTGGATGGCGAGTTGGGCGCCGGTCTCCTCACAGACGCTCAGGCAGGCGTCGATGACGGCGGGCGTGGCGCCCCAGTCCTCGTGGATCTTGAACCCCAGCGCGCCGCCGCGCAGCTGTGAGTGCATGGCCTCACGGGACATCGTGTTGCCCTTGCCGAGCAGCCCGATGTTGACGGGCGCGTTCTCCAGGGCGGCGAACATACGGGCCAGGTGCCAGGGTCCCGGCGTGACGGTGGTGGCCTTGGAGCCCTCGGCGGGTCCGGTGCCGCCGCCGACCAGGGTGGTGATGCCGGTGGAGAGCGCCTGGTCGATGAGGGTGGGCGAGATGAAGTGGACATGGGTGTCGACGGCGCCCGCGGTGAGGATCTTTCCGTTGCCGGCGATGATCTCGGTTTCGGGCCCGATCACGAGGTCGGGGTGGACGCCGTTCATCGTGTCGGGGTTTCCGGCCTTGCCGATGCCGGTGATCCGGCCGTCGCGGATGCCGATGTCGGCCTTGATGATGCCCCAGTGGTCGATGATCACGGCGCCCGTGACAACGGTGTCGGGGGCGCCTTCGGCGCGGGTGGTCCGCGCCTGCCCCATGGACTCGCGGATCACCTTGCCGCCGCCGAACACCGCCTCGTCGCCGGAGCGTCCGGGCCCGCCCGAGCGGTCCTCCTCGATCTCGACGAGGAGGTCGGTGTCGGCGAGCCGGACGCGGTCGCCGGTGGTGGGGCCGAACAGGTCGGCGTAGACGGCTCGGTCGAGGTCAGTCATCAAGGGCGCCTTCGGTCTCTGCACGCAGGCCCGGCACGATGCGCCGTCCGGCCAGCGGGACTAGTTCCACATCGACGGGGATACCGGGCTCGAACCGGACGGCGGTGCCGGCGGCGATGTGCAGTCGCTTGCCCCGGGCAACCGTACGGTCGAAATCGAGGCCGGGATTTGCCTCGGCGAAGTGGTAGTGGGAGCCGACCTGGACGGGTCGGTCGGCGGCGTTCACGACGGTCAGCCGGACGGTCTCACGGCCCTCGTTGAGAACGATGGGGGTGTCATCGAAGAGGATCTCTCCGGGAATCACGGCGCTCCCCCCGTCAGACGATCGGTTCGTGGACGGTGACGAGCTTGGTGCCGTCGGGGAAGGTCGCCTCGACCTGGACGTCGTGGATCATCTCCGGGATGCCCGGCATCACATCGTTCCGGGAGAGCAACTTCCGTCCGGACGCCATGAGTTCGGCGACCGTGCGGCCGTCCCGGGCCCCTTCGAGGATGTGCGAGGTGATGAGGGCGACGGACTCGGGGTGGTTGAGCTTCACCCCGCGGGCTCTGCGCTTCTCCGCCACGTCGGCGGCTACATGGATGAGCAGACGTTCCTGCTCGTGCGGCGTCAGTTGCACGCTTCCCACCTCACAGTCGTGCCTACCGTCCACGGACAGCCGTGCACGGACCCAGCGGCGTCGAGGCGGAGACCGGTCGGAACGGGGGGCTCTTCCACTCGGACGCAGCGGAACCGTATCCGACTGCAACAACTTGTTGAACGCCATCTCCGGGCCCCTTGGCCAGGCATTGCACGTTAGGGCGGAAGTTTTTCCAGCACGTTAACTGACGCTTTAAGAACACATGATCATCGAAGCGGAACGACACGCCCCACCGAAGGGTGCAGGGGGCACCTTTCCGTGCGGACCTAAGAGCACGGGCCCGGGCGGACCGAAGTGCGCCGGGCTCGGGCGGACCTGAGAGCGCGGCTCGGGCGGACCGAAGTGCGCCGGGCTCGGCCGGCGCGGAGAGCGCGGGGTTCGGCCGGCGCGGAGAGCGCGGGGTTCGGCCGGCGCTCGGACCACCCGCCATGGGAGGCGGCTCTGCGGCCCCGCGGGTCAGTCGCCGAGGTGCGGGCCGCGGTGTTCGGCGGCGATCCCGAAGCGGCGGTGCTCGGCGGGGGCCACCGGCGTCATGTGGTGCACGGAGGAGAGCGAGCTCGCCACCTGCTCCTCCGCCTGCTGCCGGTCGGCCTCCAGCTTCTCCAGGTCGGCGGCGGACACCAGGGCAACCAGCGGCTTGCCGTGGCGCGTCACCACGACCCGCTCCCCGCCGTACACCACGCGGTTGATCAGCTCCGCGAGCTCTGCGCGGGCTTGCGTCACCGGAATCTCGTAGGCCATGCACCCAGCTTAGACTCCGCCCCCCATACGGCACCGGGCTCTGCGGGACGGCTTGTATCCGCAGGTCACAGCGGGCCGAACGCTTCGGGCGGCGACCGCACCCGTTTCCCGGGCCCGGCTTCACCGCTCGCTGTCAGCGAAAACCGGGGCTTGTCCCTTGCTTCTGCCTCCGGACGGGCAGAAGCTCAGAGCAATCCGTACGTCCTGTACATTTTTTACGGACGCCTTCGGGTCCGCCGAGAAGAGGTACGCGTGATGAACCACCGCCCTACCGCCCGCTATGTCCTGCCCCAGTTCCAGGAGCGCACGTCCGTCGGCGTCCGCACGCTCGATCCGTACTCCAAGCTCTTCGAGGAGCGGATCGTCTTCCTGGGTACCCCGGTCGACGACGCCTCGGCCAACGATGTGATGGCCCAGTTCATGCACCTGGAGTACACCGATCCGGACCGGGACATCTCGCTCTACATCAACTCGCCCGGCGGCTCGCTCACCGCGATGACCGCGATCCACGACGCGATGCAGTTCGTCACCTGCGACGTGCAGACGTTCTGCTTGGGCCAGGTGAGCGCCGTGGCCGCGGTGCTGCTCGCGGCCGGTACGCCGGGCAAGCGCATGGTGCAGCCGGCGTCCCGGGTGCTGCTGCGCCAGCCGGCCCTGGAGGAGCCGCTGCGCGGCCAGCCCTCCGACCTGGAGATCCAGGCTGTCGAAGTGCTGCGCGGCCGGGCGGTTCTGACGGATCTTCTGGCCGGCTATACGGGGCGGACCGCCGAGCAGGTGGCATCCGACATCGAGCGGGACCTGGTGCTCGACGCGGAGGCCGCCGTGGCGTACGGAATCGCCGACCACGTGCTTGTCAGCCGCAAGGCCTCCTCGCAAGGGAGGTGAACCGCGGTGCTGCCGCCCGAACTTCCGCCACTGCCCGCGCTCACGCGCGCCGAGGGCGCGTTCATCGACTCCTATCTCGAAGTGGTCGACCTGCTCGGCCGCATCAACCCGGCCCATGGCCACGACACCTACGGCGCGCTGCGCGCGGCCCAGGCTCTGGTGGGCCGGGCCGCAGCGCTCAGGGACGCGCTCACGCTGATGCATGGGCGCGGGGAGGAGCGGGTGGACGCAGGCACGCTGACGCGGGCGCTGCGCGTGCTGGACGGCGAGCGCCGGGCGGGGCGGCTCACGCTGCCGCCACCGAGGGCGGGTTGAGAACACCGAACGGAGCAAGGGGCGTCCGACGCGCTCAACGAGCAGGCGAAACGGACCAGAAGGAGTACCCCCGATCGGCCCACCCGCACCTCCTTTCCCCGGCCCTCAGGAGTTGCTCACGGCGTCTGCCAACTATGCGGAATCGATCCTTCCGTTGCTGGTACGAGGCTCGTCAGCCCCTTTCGCGGAGGTGTCGAAGCGCGCTTGTCCACCCAAACGGTTCATTGGTGAGCAGCCTCACACAACGCCGTTTCGGGTCGGAAATACGACAGTCGGTGCGTGAAGATCCCTGAGACGACAAGCCCCCGCCACCGCGGCGGGGCGGTCCGGGCGGACGCCGAGTCCTGCCGCCGTTCCGGACGTCTGGTCGACAGGAGTGGACCGGCAGGAGTGGAGGACCCGAGTACTTCGGGAGAGCCGGGCAGCCGGCCCTCCCTCGGGGTGAAGCCGTGCGAGCGGCCGGGCGTCTTCGCCAGTCCGAACCCGACAGGTCATCCTTCGCAGGCGGTTTGACGAAGGGTTGCGCATGACCGCGCAGACATACGTACCGTCCCTGGCCGTCCGGCTGGGCACCGTCTGTGCCCTCACCCTCGCTGTGAGCGCCACGACGCTGGCACCGGGTACCGCGCCCGAGGCGAACGCCGCCGCGGTGGCCGCGAGGGCGCTCCACGTGGCCGCGTCGAAGAAGGGATCGCCCTACCAGTACGGCGCGTCGGGTCCGTCCCGCTTCGACTGCTCGGGGCTCACGCTGTACTCGTTCAAGCAGGCGGGCCGCAGGCTGCCCCGCTCGGCGCAGCAGCAGTACAACACCTCCCGGCATGTGGCGGCTTCCTCGCGCAAGGCCGGCGACCTGGTGTTCTTCCACTCCGGAGGCAGCGTGTACCACGTGGGCATCTACGCCGGGGAGGGCAGGATCTGGCACTCACCCAAGACCGGCACGGTGGTGCGCCTCGAGCGGATCTGGAGTCACAGCGTCTGGTACGGGCGCGTGGGCTGACCTGGCGAGGGCCGGCTCCGGGCAGCACTTCCCCGCGTGGCGCCCCCGGCCATGATCCGCCAGACACCCCTAGCCGCTCTGTGCCGCCGCCGTCCCCGCCCGCCACGGCAGGGCGATCCAGACCGTCTTGCCGCCGTCGGCCGTGGGCACGACCGACAGCTTGCCGCCGGACTCGGCGGCGAGCCAGCGGATGATGACCATGCCCCGGCCGTTGTCCTGCTGAACGGCGGCGGGCAATCGTTTCGGCCAGCGCGGGTGACTGTCGGTGACCCCCACCCTCAGCACCTCCTCGCGTTCGAGTCGGAGCTCCACCGTGAAGGTGGGCGACTGACCGAGGGTGTGCTGCACGGCGTTGGTGGCGAGCTCCGAGACGATGAGCCGCACCGTGTCGACGGCTTCGGCGTCGGGCGGCAGGCCCCAGTCGGCGAGGACCCCGGCGACGTGGCGCCGCGCGTCGGAGACCGAGGCGGGATCGCTCGGCAGCGTGACGGTTGCTTCGAGATGGTCTGCCATGGCGACGCTGTCCCTTTCCCACCCGGGCCGGCTGAGGTCTCGTAGCGGATGAGCGCTCGCGCAGACGATGTCGGCCTCGGACTGTGCTTCGCGCCAGAGTGCCACTCATCGTGCCGGTCTCGGGTGCGATCCACCAAGATATGCATATATCTGTCGCTCGAAGCGGTGAACTCTGCCACGACAGACCGGATTTGGGCTCACACTTACCCATCGCCGGAGGCGAAGGAGGCGACCATGGGGCACGGACCGGTGGTGCGCAGACGCAAGCTCGGTGAGGAGTTGCGCCGGTTACGCGACCGGGTGGGGCTCACCAGCGGGGAGGCGGCCGCTCTGGTCGGCTGGCACCAGTCGAAGGTGAGCCGGATCGAGACCGGTCGCAGCGGGGTGAAGCCGGCGGACGTGGCCCGGCTGCTCGATGCCTACGAGGTCCCTGACCCTCAACTTCGCGCCATGTTGGGTGCGTTGGCGGATTCGGCGGAGAGCGGCGGGGTGGCATGGGCGCGCGCGTACAGCGGGCTGCTGCCGCCCCAGTACCGCGACTTCATCAGCCTGGAGGCGCAGGCACGTTCGGCCCGCACCCTGGAGACGTCGGTGGTGCCCGGCCTGCTCCAGACACCGGCGTACGCGCGGGCGATGACGCGGGCCGCGCTCGCGGAACTCCCACCGGCGAAGGTCGACTCCCTGGTGGAGGTGCGGATCGCCCGTCAGGAGGTGCTGCGCGCCGATCCCCCGCTGGTGCTCGGCGCGGTCATCGACGAGGCGGTGGTGCGCCGGCGGGTGGGCGGCCGTGCGGCCATGCGCGAGCAGTTGCGGCATCTGCTCGATGTGGCCGCGCTCGACCACGTCCGGTTGCAGGTCATCCCGTTCCACCACGGCGGATATGTGGGGTTGACCGGCCCCTTTCTTATTTTTTCGTTTCCGGCCATTTCCGATCTGGACGTGGTGGTTATCGACCACTTGACGAGTAGCCTCTACCTCGAACGGAGAGAAGACCTTGAGGCGTACAGTGCCGCGTTCCAGACCGTCCAGGCACTCGCGCTTTCCTCCGAGGACTCGTTGGATCTCATCGCCAGGGCGGCCCGGGAGTAACCGGGCCGGTTCGTGGCGAGTGGGGAGGCAAGATGTCCGCGCATCCCGCGCACGTTCCTTCCAGTACATCCCTCACCCATGCCTCGTGGCGGCGCAGCAGCCGTAGCGTGGGCATGAACAACTGTGTCGAGACGGCTCGGCTCAAGGGCGAGCTGCTTGCCGTGCGTGACTCCCAACGGATCGACGGGCCCGCGCTGCTCTTCGGCGACCTGGCCTGGCGACGCTTCATCTCACTGATGGACGAGGCGAGTTGACGACACGTCACCTCACGTCGTAGGCCACCTCACGACGTACGCCCCATCACGTCGAACCTCACCTCACGTCGTGCGCCCCATCCCGTCATGCGGCACATCCCGTATGTCACGTCGTGGGCGCGGTCCTCAGGATCGCGTCCACCGCCGTGCCGATCTGCCGAGACGTCAGGTCGGCCCGTGCGGTGAGCCGGATCCGTGAGATGCCGTCCGGCACCGACGGCGGGCGGAAACAGCCGACCACCAGGCCTGCTTCACGGCAGTCGGCCGCCCAGGCCACCGCCGCCTCCGGAGACGGGGCCCGCACGGAGACCACCGCGGCGTCGGGGCGTACCGCTGTGTGCCCCGCGGCGGTGAGCCTGCCGTGCAGTTCGGCGGCGACGGCGCGGGCCCGGGCCGCGAGCTCGGGCTCAGCGCGCAGCAGCCGCAGTGCGGCGAGTGCGCCGCCGGCCGCCGCGGGCGCGAGCCCGGTGTCGAAGATGAAGGTGCGCGCCGCGTTCACCAGGTGCCGCAGGACCCGGGCGGGCCCGAGGACGGCGCCGCCCTGGCTGCCGAGCGACTTCGACAACGTCACGGTGGCGACGACGTCGTCCGCGCCCGCGAGCCCGGCCGCGTGCAGAGCGCCGCGGCCGCCGGCGCCGAGCACCCCGAGCCCATGGGCGTCGTCCACTACGAGCGCAGCCCCGAACTCCCGGCAGTGCACAGCCAGTTGAGCCAGCGGCGCGGCGTCGCCGTCGACCGAGAACACCGAGTCCGACACCGCGAGGGCGGGGCCGCCGTGGGCGTCGAGAGCCTTGCGGACAGCTTCGGGGTCGGCGTGTGGCACGACCTCCGTACGGGCCCGGGCGAGCCGGCAGCCGTCGACGATGGAGGCGTGGTTGGCGGCGTCGGAGACGATCAGGGAGCCGTGCGGGCCGAGCGCGGTCAGGGCCGCCAGGTTCGCCGCGTATCCGGAGGAGAAGACGAGCGCGGCCTCGAAGCCGCAGAAGTCGGCGAGCTCGCGCTCCAGCTCCGTGTGGAGCGCGGTGGTGCCCGTCACCAGGCGGGAGCCGGTGGCGCCGGCGCCCCAGCGGTGCGCGGCGTCGGCCGCTGCGGCCGTGACCGCCGGGTGCCGGGTGAGCCCGAGGTAGTCGTTGCCCGCCAGGTCGAGGAGGTCCTGGTCGGCGTCGCGCGGCCGGAGCGTGCGGACCAGACCGGCGCGCTCGCGGCGCTCCGATTCCCTGTCGATCCAGTCGAACGGCGCTCGCAACATGGTGGAGTCCCTTTTGTAGGCTGCCGACAGACCCTAGCCGGTGCCATGACTGGTCATGGTGTGGCGATACACACACCTCAAACGGGCTGTGTTGTGGGATCCCTACCTTGGCCAGGGGCGGTGCCGTGCGCGAAGATCGGCGCCATGGACCTGCTGAACACGCTGGTGGACAAGGGGTTGCGGCGCGAACTGCCGACCCGCGAAGAGGCACTCGCCGTACTGGCGACCTCCGACGACGAACTGCTCGATGTGGTGGCCGCGGCCGGCAAGGTGCGCCGCCAGTGGTTCGGCCGCCGGGTGAAGCTGAACTATCTGGTCAACCTGAAGTCGGGCCTGTGCCCCGAGGACTGTTCGTACTGCTCCCAGCGGCTCGGCTCCAAGGCCGACATCCTCAAATACACCTGGCTCAAGCCCGACGAGGCCTCGAAGGCCGCGGCCGCCGGTGTGGCGGGCGGCGCGAAGCGGGTCTGCCTGGTGGCGAGCGGCCGCGGCCCCACCGACCGCGACATCACCCGCGTCTCGGAGACCATCGAGACGATCAAGGAGCAGAACGAGGGGGTCGAGGTCTGCGCCTGCCTCGGACTGCTCTCCGACGGCCAGGCCGAGCGGCTGCGCGCGGCGGGCGCGGACGCGTACAACCACAACCTGAACACGTCCGAGGCGACGTACGGGGACATCACCTCCACGCACACCTACCAGGACCGCGTGGACACCGTGACCAAGGCGCACGACGCGGGCCTTTCCGCCTGCTCGGGCCTGATCGCGGGCATGGGCGAGTCCGACGAGGACTTGGTGGACGTGGTCTTCTCGCTGCGCGAGCTCGACCCGGACTCGGTGCCGGTGAACTTCCTGATCCCCTTCGAGGGCACCCCGCTCGGCAAGGAGTGGAACCTCACCCCGCAGCGCTGTCTGCGCATTCTCGCCATGACCCGGTTCGTGTGCCCGGATGTCGAGGTGCGGCTCGCGGGCGGCCGCGAGGTGCATCTGCGCTCGATGCAGCCGCTCGCCCTGCACCTGGTCAACTCGATCTTCCTGGGCGACTACCTCACCAGTGAGGGCCAGGCGGGGCAGGCCGACCTCGACATGATCGCCGACGCCGGGTTCGAGGTGGAGGGCGCGGGCACCACGACCCTTCCCCAGCACCGCGCCGACGCGCTCGCCGCCGCGGGCTGCGGCACGTCCGCCTCCGCGTCGGGCTGCGGCACGTCGGCCGCCGGCTGCGGCTCGCACGAGGGCGGCGCCTGTGGTTCCCACGAGGGCGGCGGCTGCGGGCCCTGCGGGGGCCACGGCGCTCCCGAGCCGGCCGAGCAGGCTCCCGCCGACCAGGCGCGTACGGACCAGGTGCGTACGGACCAGACGCGTACGGATCAGGCGCGTACGGACCTGGTGGCCGTGCGCCGCCGCGGCGCGGGGACGGATCTCGCGCCCAATGCCTGACCTCTCCCCCGCGCACCTGCTCGATCTCGACCGCCGGCACGTCTGGCATCCCTACGGTCCGATGCCGGGTCGCCAGGAGCAGCTCCTGGTGGAGTCGGCGTCGGGTGTACGGCTGCGCCTGGCCGAACCGGCGTACGGGCACAGCGAGTTGATCGACGGCATGGCGTCGTGGTGGTCGGCCGTGCACGGCTACAACCACCCGGTGCTCAACGAGGCGGCCCGTGCCCAGCTCGACCGGATGAGCCACGTCATGTTCGGCGGGCTCACCCACGAGCCCGCGGTGCGGCTCGCCGCCCGGCTCGTCGAGATCACGCCGGGCCCGCTCCAGCACGTCTTCCTCAGCGACTCCGGCTCGGTCTCGGTCGAGGTCGCCGTGAAGATGTGCCTTCAGTACTGGCGCTCGGTGGGGCAGCCCCGCAAGCAGCGGCTCATGACCTGGCGTGGCGGCTACCACGGTGACACCTGGCAGCCCATGTCGGTGTGCGACCCCGAGGGCGGGATGCACGAGCTGTGGCAGGGCCTGCTGCCCCGGCAGCTGTTCGTGGGGGCCCCGCCCGCGGAGTTCGACGAGTCGTACGCCCGTGAGCTGCGCGAGACGATCGCGCTCCACGCCGACGAGCTCGCCGCGGTCATCGTGGAGCCGGTGGTGCAGGGCGCGGGCGGCATGCGCTTCCACTCGCCGCAGTATCTGCGGGTGCTGCGCGAGGCGTGCGACGAGCACGGCGTGCTGCTCGTCCTCGACGAGATCGCGTCCGGTTTCGGCCGCACCGGGGAACTGTTCGCGGCTGATCACGCGGTGGTCTCGCCGGATGTGATGTGCGTCGGCAAGGCGCTGACCGGCGGTTATCTCTCGATGGCGGCGACGCTCTGCACCAGCCGGGTCGCCGACGGCATCTCGTCGGGCGAGGTCCCGGTACTCGCCCACGGCCCGACGTTCATGGGCAATCCGCTGGCCGCGTCGGTGGCGCTCGCCTCGATCGACCTGCTGCTCGGCCAGGACTGGCGCGGCGAGGTGAAGCGGATCGAGGCAGGGCTGCGCGACGGTCTCGGCGCGGCCCGCCCGATCGAGGGCGTACGCGATGTTCGGGTGCTCGGCGCCATCGGCGTGGTCCAGCTGGATCACGACGTGGACATGAGGGCCGCGACGGCGGCCGCCGTGCGCGAGGGCGTGTGGCTGCGGCCGTTCCGCGACTTGATCTACACGATGCCACCCTATGTGACGGGCGACGACGATCTGGCGCGTATCTGCCGTGCTGTGTGCGCGGCGGCGCGGGAGGGCTGAGATGACGATTCTGGTCGTGAGCGGTACGGGGACCGAGATCGGCAAGACCATCACCACGGCGGCGATCGCGGCCGTTGCGCTCGCCGGCGGCCGGTCGGTGGCGGTGCTCAAGCCCGCTCAGACGGGGGTCGCGCCCGGCGAGCCCGGTGACGTGGCCGAGGTGCGGCGCTTGGCGGGCGAGGCGGTGACGGGGGCCGAACTGGCCCGGTTCCCCGAGCCGTTGGCACCCGCCACGGCGGCCCGGCGGGCAGACATGGCGCCGGTCGGCCCCGCCGAGGTGGCCGAGGCTGCGGCGAAGCTGGCCACCGAGCACGATCTGGTCCTGGTCGAGGGCGCGGGCGGGCTCCTGGTCCGCTTCGACGAGGCGGGCGGCACCCTCGCGGACGCCGCCCGGATCCTCGGCGCGCCCGTGGTGGTGGTGGCGCCCGCCGGACTGGGCACACTCAACTCGACGGCCCTGACCGGCGAGGCCCTGCGGGCCCGCGGCATCGAGTTCGCCGGGGTCGTCGTCGGTAGCTGGCCCGCCGAGCCCGATCTCGCCTCGCGATGCAATCTGGTGGACCTGCCGGAGTCCGCCGGTGCACCCTTGCTCGGCACCGTGCCCGAGGGCGCCGGACGGCTGGCGCCCACCGACTTCCGTATCCGGGCGGCCCGTTGGCTCGCCCCGGCACTCGGCGGCGTTTGGAGTATCTGATGGCAGTGTTACGGGCCCGCCTCGGGCAGCTCGTCGTGGATTGCGCCGACCCGGGGCGGCTCGCCCGGTTCTGGGCCGCGCTGCTCGGCGGGCGCCCGGTGGTCCGGGACGCCTCCTGGGCCCATGTCGACCCGCCGGACGCGCCCCGGCTCGCCTTCCAGAAGGTGCCGGAGGTGAAGGCCGCGAAGAACCGGCTGCACCTGGACCTCGCGGTCGAGGACGTGGGCCGGGCGCGGGCGGCGGCCGTGCGACGCGGGGCACGCCCGGTGGGCACGACGGTGACCGACGCGCAGGGGGCCTTCCAGGTGATGCGGGATCCGGAGGGGAACGAGTTCTGCTTCGTGGAGTCCGCGGAGGGGTGACCGGGCGTGATGCGCGTCCGCGAGCGGGTTGGGTGTCCCCCAGACCGTGAGCGGGGCCGGCGCGTCCGTAAGCCGGTATGGGTGTACGCGGACAGGTGAGCCGGCTCGGCGCGGGGACAATGCCGGTAGGGGTCCGCAGGCTCAGGAGGTCCGACATGGCGCCGCGCACCAAGCTCGCCCCGGATGCCGTGCACCATCCGGTGTTCGCCCGCTTCTACGCCCGCTACAGCGAGGCGGTCGACCTGAAGGCCGGGATCGCCCGGCACCGCGCAGAGCTGCTCGACGGGCTGTCGGGGCGCGTCATCGAGATCGGCGCCGGCAACGGGCTCAACTTCGCGCACTATCCCGCGGCCGTGTCCGAAGTGGTGGCACTCGAACCGGAGCGCACGCTAAGGCAGTTGGCGGTCCGGGCGGCGCTCGAGGTCGAGGTCCCGGTGGACGTGGTCCCGGGCGCGGCGGAGGCGCTGCCGGTCAAGAGCGAGGCGTTCGACGCGGCGGTCGCCTCCCTCGTGCTGTGTTCGGTCCGCGACCTGCCGCGCGCGCTCAGCGAGATCCGCCGCGTGCTGCGACCCGGCGGTGAGCTGCGTTTCTTCGAGCACGGCAGGGCGCAGGGCGGGGTGCTCGCCACCGTGCAGCGGGGGCTTGACCGCACGGTGTGGCCGATGCTGTTCGGCGGCTGCCACACGGCGCGCGACCCGTTGGGCGCGATCGAGGCGGCGGGCTTCGAGATGGTCGGCCACCGCCGCCTGAGGGTGCCGGAGCGGGGCATCCCGGCGCCGTCGTCGCCATGCGTGCTCGGGGTGGCACGGCGTCCCGCGCTCGACCGGGACGAATAGCCCGGGGAGCCACGGGCGGGAGGGCAGTTTGCCTCGCACGGCGCCGATCGTGGGACGGCGGGTTCACACGCGGGCCGGTGCCACACCACGGGGGACGGCGGGTTCGCACGCGGGCCGGTGCCACACCACGGGGGACGGCGGGTTCGCACGCGGGCCGGTGCCTCCCACGGGGCCGAGCGTGGCGTCCGGATGGCAAAACACGTGGTCACGGGCGCGGCCCCGATGGTGGGATGGCCGTCATGAACGAACTGCGTATCAGGGCCGCCGGCCCCGATGACCTGGACGCCGTACTCGCCTTCTGGAAGACCGCCGCCGAGGGCACCAGCGTCAGCGACGACCGTGCGGGCGTCGAGCGTCTCGTCGCCCGCGATCCCGAGGCGATGATCCTCGCCGAGGACGGTGGTGACCTGGTCGGCACGGTGATCGCGGGGTTCGACGGCTGGCGCTGCCATCCGTACCGCTTCGCCGTCCACCCGGACCACCGCCGAAGGGGCATCGGCGGGGCGCTGCTGTCCGCGGCCGAGGACCGTTTCGCCGCGCTCGGCGGGCGCCGGGCCGACGCCATGGTGCTGGTCCGCAACGAGCTCGCGCGGCATGCCTGGGCGGCCGCGGGG